>JADLCC010000555.1 GCA_020847425.1 Saprospiraceae bacterium | reverse complement strand
GGAAGATTTTTTATCGGATTTTCCCGGCTGTCTGCTCGTGGTCACGCACGACCGCTATTTTATGGATCGCCTGGTCGATCACCTGTTCGTCTTCGAAGGCGACGGCAAAATCAAGGATTTCAACGGCACCTACGCCGAATACCGCGCGCTCAAACGCTCCGAATCGGCCGCTTTAGCCGCCGAAGCCGCGCCTTCAAAACCGGCGGCCAAATCTGATACCGTTTCCCTGAGCAACACCGAACGCAATGAAATGCGCAAACTCGAAAAGGAAATGGCAACGCAGGAGGCCCGCAAAAAGGAAATTATGGAAAAATTCAACGCGCCCGACCTGAGCGCCGATGATATTGCCAAACTTTCCAAAGAACTGGGCACTTTGCAGGAGTCATTGGAAATGAAGGAGTTAAGGTGGCTGGAACTGGCAGAAAGAAGTTAAGTCCGAAGTCGTCAGTCCGAAGTCTGTAGAGTGGACCGCTCCGCTTTTGGGTTTCCAGGCGTGAAACGGTGTACTCTACAGACTTCGCACTTCGGACTGACGACTTCAGACTTAAAACGGCCCGGCGTTTACACTGCCAGGCCGTTGGATCAAATTAATTACTAATGCTTAATTCTGGTTATGAAAGGTTTTTTGGTTGCTGATTTTTTGAAAATCATTGAGTTGAAACCCTCCAACCATCCCCCCCCCCTCCGAGTATCTTAACCCAAGTTGTGGTCCATGTCCCGTTATCTCCGAGCGTTAAGTACTCATACCAAGCAGATGTGTCATTCAGAACCGAAGGTGATGAATCTGAGGGCGTAGCCTGATTAAAAATTCTACAGGCCTTCGGCCTCAGATGCTTCGGCTACGCCTCTGCATGACACATTAGTTTGGTATGGGTACTCAACTTTCGGCTGTAATGGGCTTTGGGTCTCAACTCAATTACTTCAATATTATTTTCCCCGAAACAGTCGTCCCATTCTCTGCGTTGATCTGGAAAAAATAAACCCCCGCCGGCAACGCGCCCCGCTCGAAACGGAACACCTTTTCAGAAAAACTACTTGCCTTTAAACGTTTGCCAGTGCCGTCGCTGAGTACGAATTGCCTGCCCTGCTGTGCTTCCGGTAATTCAAAAAACACCGTTTCCGCCGCCGGATTGGGGTAGACCCGAAGCGGACCGAGGTCGTTCGCAGGATCATTGGTGGCAACCGTGATAAATTGTTCGCCCACCGTATGAAAAGTGGCATTGGTGATTACAGGTTCGTTGAAATCGAAATAAATCGCCGCCCGGTTGGGAATTACCGTACCCAGCGGATTATCCGGTTGTTGTTGTACGCGGAATTGCACAAAACCATGCGAAGCCACTTCGTTGTCATTGCTGTCGGGCAACAGGATGTTATCAAACCGGAAACGCAACACATTCCCTTCCAGCAAATCGAAGTCGTAATTGTGGCTCGAAGCGCCGCTGCGCACCGTACGGGCATCCAGGTACTGCGATAAAGTGTCCAGAATCACCACCGTAAAAGCCGTATCGGTTCCTGTATTCTGGAAACGGATCAGGTATTCGAGGTCTGTATTGGGTTTGATCAAATGCTCGTCGCCATATCCCTGCGGAAAACCCTGTTTGTCGTTCGGGTCGAAGGATGATACGTTTTGGGTGCAATCCGTAGCCGTGAACGGATTGGGGTCATCCATCGGGAACACATTGACCAGCCCCGGCGTATTCAGTCCTCCGCAACCTTCCACGGTGGCTGCTGCGAGGCCGCCCCAGGGATAACCGGGCTCCTGATCGGTTTCCATGCGCCAGGTAGCGCCGTTGGATGCAACAGCGAAGGCAGTGGAGCCGCCCACTCCGAGTTGGTAGGGCATCATTCGGGCCATAATCAGGTCTTCGGTCACCACATAATCAAGTTGGCTGACCATAGCGCTACTACCGATATTTGTTATTTCCAGGCGAACGGAATCGCCGTCGCAGCGGCCACTCACGCGCAGTTCGGCGCCCGACCAGAATTCATCCGTCGGACAAATAGCCGTCGGATAGATAAATGCTTCCGTACAATGGCTCAGCCCTGTCGGCGTGTTGCAGGCGAGGAGAAAATTGATGCTGAACTGCCCCGTTTCCCCTGGCGCCAGTTCGCCTGTTTGGAAGCGGTACGTATTGCCGTTTAGCAATACACCCGGCAAAGAGGAAGAAGTCATTTGAATAAACGAATCCAGGGCCACGTCTACATACGTTCCGGAGATCGGCTGGTTGCTTAAATTGTAATAACTGACCGAATAATGGCTTGTAAAACAAGGCCTTAGATATGGCGTAGCAATATCGACACCCAGAAGGGCGCAATCGCTGTTCAGATGAACCGGGATATGCTGCACACTGCCGCCTGTGGTCAAAACGTCGAATACATAAACCGAAGGGCAACTGCCCGCGTAATTAATCGGCACATCGAGGCTGACTTCTACCGAGGTGTCGCCCGGACAAACCTGTAAGGTAAAAGCGCCGTTGCCATCGGCGATGGCTATGGAAAGACTGTTGCTGGGCTGACCGATACCTTTCACTTTCCAGCCTTCCATGGTCGGTTCACCACTGTCCAGCGCACAGTTTTGCAACGTATCCAGAAAAATGGTTCCGGTGATTGGATAACTGTTGAGTATCTGCTGTTTGTACTCGTATACCGCCGCGCGTTTGATCAAAGGCTGCACGGGGGCATTGTTTTGATATAGCCAGATGCTGTCGCCCAGCGCAATAATATCGTAAGGATCGCCGGCAACGCCGTCGTTGTCCAGGTCGAGCAGTGGCAAAATAGCCGGATCGCCGTTTTGTGGTGTAAAGAGCCAGTCGATCAGGCCCCAGTTCCGCTCGATCCTGGGGTATTGCCCCTGACAAGCGCTTCCAAATACCTGATCCCAATAGGCTGTGGAGATGTTTTCACCAGTATACGACATGGTATCTAGAGGGTCGCCGGGATACATCCAACCCGGAATATGCCCGGTAAAGGTGTTCCGAATGGTGATGGTCTGTAATGCTTCCGATACATTGCCGGTGAAATCGCTGGCAAAAAAACTGCGGATCACTTTATCGGGATGGATAACAAAGGACTCCGATAAAAGGCTGTTGCCGTCATTGCAGTTGTCCCAGGTTGTGGCGGTGCCGAACGCGGCATAAACAGCCGGAAATTCAGCGGGTAAATTGGAGAAATCAATGTCCAGCGCATCAAAGGCCGCACTGCTGAAAGTCATGTCGGGCGGCGCCGTCAGGAGTGGCGCGCTGACATCAGGCGTACATTGCGGCGGAGTTGTGTATACCAGAAGAATGCATTGATTCCAGTTGCCTGCACCGTCGCCGACCCATAGAGATACCTCCTGTGCAGTTACTATTCCAGGCACGTCTAAATAAGTGCTCGCAGGTGGTGTCGTACCGGCAATGTCGGTTATGCGGAACATCAGATCACCCTGCGCCGTACAATTATCAGTGCTGCCGTCGTCGAGTATGTTCGCTTGAATACGTGCGATGCCGGGGCCCTGGGTATTGCTTTCAACCGTTATGGAAGGATCGCAGACCGCTATTGGCGGCGTTATATCCGGGTTGCAGCCGGGGCTGAGCGGTTGCACAGTGATGACGGCCTGACAACCATGTATGACCTGGTTGAAATTAGGAATGTACACCTGGGCATAATACACGCCGGGCTGTGTGAAGGTTAAAAAGGGCAATAGTTCGGCTTCTATGCCAAATTCGAGTGAAATACCTGGAGTTGTGCAGTCGTAAGGGCCACCCGCCAGAACGTCTACCGGGTAAACGGTGGCCGTTCCAGACTGATCCATCGTAACGGTAAGAGGATGACAAACCGGAAGAATAGGTTCTACATAGTCAAAACGAAGCGTCGACGCACAAGTGCTGGTATGCCCCGAATCATCGGTTGCGGTGTACGTAATCGTATGTGTGCCCTGGGAAAAAAGGTTGCCGGGCGGAGCATTGGAGCTCCATGACACAGCGCCGCAGTTGTCCGATACAAATGGCTCGTCCAGTTCGATGACGGTCTGGCACCCGGGGCCGCTGGCATACACAATATAATATGGGCGGCATTGAATCTCGGGTGGCGTCACGTCGGGTGTACATGAAGCGTTGCTGGTACCTACGATGCTCACGAAGGACCAGCATTTTTCCCAGAAACCGTTTTCCGTTATGACCGCTCCGTACACCTCATGCGTGCCCGTACCTGTAAAAGAAAGAGACGGCACAGGTATGGATAAGCCATAATCCGGTGACACGCCTGTCTGCGTACAATCATAAGGCCCGTACTGCAGGATGTCTTCCGGGTAAACGGTCGTCGTACCGGAAGGGTCCATTGGCAGGGTGACCCAGCGGTCGCACACCGGTCTGGGAATATTGCCGGTCACCGTCACCGTCATCTGGCAGGAAGTCGTATTCCCGGCGGCATCAGTGACAGTATAAAGCACGGTAGTAACGCCGGTAGGGAACAGGTCGCCGGATGACATCGAAGCTGTTATTGAAATAGAACCGCTGCAATTATCGCCTGCAGTGGCCTCCCCCAGCGTGACAGGAACAGCGCACTGTCCGGGCGATGCGAGCAGCGTTTGGTTTGGCGGACAAGCGATCACCGGCGCAAGGGTATCGGGGGCGCATTGCGCTGAAAGCCGGGCATGGGAAAAAGCGAGCAGCCAGCACATCAGCACATAGCGCAAACAAATCGGTAACAAGTGGCGGAATGTTTTTTTCATAAGATTCAAATGCTTGGATATGGATAAAAGTAGCATTGTTGAGTACCACACCACTGGACATTTTTGTATGCTGGAACGCTGTTCCGGCAATGCCTGGCCATTTTCGATGCCGGAACAGCGTTCCAGCGTACCGGTTTTTCACCCAGGCTTAAAATGTCCAGTAGTGTGGTTGTGTACACAAATTCACATTACAAACGTCCGGGAATCTCCAGCCTTCAACAAAATCAAATTTATCTATAAATTGACTTATTTTTGGCAAAATAATTGATTAAGTATTTAATAGTCAATTGCTTGTAAAATGTAAAATTGAATAAAAATGGAGAAAAGTCAACTCCGCCAACTCATTTTTTCTTTTTCTGTCGCCGAAAAAAAGGAAGCCCGCAAGTTTTTGGAGTCGCCCTATTTCAACCAGCGCCGCGATGTGCTGCTCTTGTTCGACTGGTTTTGCGCAGGTGAAACGCCCGAAAAGGCTGCTGCCAAACGGCATTTGTTCGGAGCCAACACGGTGACCGACCAGGAACTGCGCCTGCGCATGACCTACCTGCATCGCCTGCTCGAACGGTATATCGCTCAAAAGGAAATGGAGTCGGAGGACCTGGCCACACGCCTGTATTTGCTGAGCGCATACCGCAAACGAGGCCTCGCGCCACAGTTCGAACGCGCGCGCAAAAACCTGGCAAAAGCCCTGGAAATCAGTCCTTTGCGGGATGCGCCGTACTATGATGCCCTGTATGAACTGCACTGGGAAACGCACCAGCGCTCGCACGTGCTCAATCCCACCGAACTGGAGCACCTGCGCTCGGCTTCCTTTGCCGCCGATGCGGCCTATCTCACCCTCAAATTGCGGCTCATTTGCCTGCTTACCGCCCACCAGATGCTGTACATTGCCGACAGCGACAGCGCCTGGGAAGCGGAAGTGATTGATTTTGCGGAGAAAAATTTTGCACAAACGCATCCCGCCGTTGCCGTTTACTTGCACTGCTACCGCATGATGCGTTACCCGGAGGACGAGCGCCATTTCCAGCAATTCAAGCAACTGCTGCTGGGCGATTCGGGTATTTTTTCCCGCGAAGAAATACACGGGTTGTTTATCTGGGCTGCCAATTACTGCGTTCGCAGGCTCAATAAGGGCGAAAAACGGTATTTCCAGGAAGTACTCGACCTCTACAAACCCGGGCTGGAAAGCGGCTACCTGCTCGAAAACGGGGTGCTCCCGCGCTTCACTTACCACAATGTTGTGGCGGCAGGCCTGCAAACGGGCGACCACGAATGGGTCAGTTATTTTATCCACCAGTACAAAAACAGCCTCGAAAAACCGTACCGCGAAAGCGCGTTCAGTTTCAACCTGGCCCGGCTCGAATTTGCCCGCAAAAACTACGGCGCCGTGCTCGATTTGCTGCAAAAAGCCAATTACCGCGATATCCTTGTCAACCTCGCCACCAAAACCCTGCTGCTGAAAACCTACTACGAACTCGACGAACTGGACCTGTTGCAATCGCACCTCGACGCCATGTACAACTACATCACCCGGAAAAGGGTGATCGGGTACCACCGCGCCAACTACCTGAATATCATTCGGTACGCTTCCCGGCTGCTGTCACTCCAGTTTTCCAATAAAACGGAACTGGAAAAACTGCGCAACGCCGTGGAAAAAGAAGAACATTTGTCGGAAAAGGAGTGGTTTTTGGGGCATTTGGACTAACAAGTCCGAAGTCCGAAGTCATCAGTCCGAAGTCCGTAGAGTGTACCGTTTCATGTTTTGGAAACCCAAGTATGAAACGGTACACTCTACGGACTTCGGACTGATGACTTCGGACTGATGACTTCGCACTTCGGACTTGCTAAAACGCCTCCCCGAAAGTCAGGTAAAACCCGCTGGACCGATAGCCCCAGCCGTAATCAGCCCGGATATTGATTTTTTGCGCCCGGTCGATCAAAAACCGAAGTCCGGCGCCGAAGTTATACCGCGTATGGCGCAATGCGAGCGCCTCAAACGACTCGCCAACCATACCCAGGCCGCCGAAACCGACCGCACCAAAGCGCCAAAAAAGTGGCGTGCGGTATTCTGCCTGCACAATCATCAAGTGTTTGTCGCGGTATTTTCCCTCAAAATAACCGCGCATACGCCGGGTGCCGCCGATCACGGGCATCTGGTGGAACGGCACATCGCCGAAGGAAAAAACAGCAACCGTATGCAGCGCTAAAACCCCCTGCCTGGCCAGCGGCAGATACCTCGCAGCATCTGCCGAATAACGCTGATAATGGAACTGGCTGCCGGTACCCCGACCTTCGGCGTACGCGCTCGCGTCGATCAACCAGCCTTTTGACGGGGAAAATAGATTGTTGCGGGTATCAAAATTAATGCCTGCACCCAGCCCGGAAATCCTGCCGCCGTTGGAACCACTCAACTGGTTCATGGCCAGGATGCCGTCGGGTTCTTTTCGGGTAAAACTGAAATCGTCGTACGCATAGCGCAGCCCCGCGTACAGGCCCGGCGCTACTTTCCGGCTCAAATTCAGGCGGATACGCGGAAAGGTTGCGTCGTATTTTTCGATATAATCCGGCGAAAATCCGTTTCCCGTGCCAAAAAAATTGAACACATAGCGGTAGTACCCGATTTCGCCGCCAATCCACCAGCGCTGGTTTTGCGGGAACAACTGGAACGGAACGTAAAGCAGCAACTGGTTCAACTGGGTGTACACCACGCCGACCGTCGCGCTCGAACGCCGCGCACCGAGGCTGTCTTTCGGAAAATTAAAAGTCGTCAAACCTCCAACACCGCCGCCCCATTTGGTGTCCGGCGTGAAAAACAGCACCGGCAGGCCGATTACCTTAAAACGGTTGGGGCTTTTGGGCGGTTTTTCCTGCGCGGTCAGGGTGCTCAGGGCAAGAAGAAAAAAGGGCAGGAGGAGGGTGGTGCGTAAGGCAAGCATGGCTTGGTCGTTATTCGTTATTGTATCGATCTTACTATGCCCACATTCATTCCAAATTGCCAGAAACGTTCCGGGCCGGGAGCATTTCTCGCGGTCCGGGGTGTCAAGTCCATGCTACAGGCCGGCTCTAGTAAAAGCGAAAATTGTTTATGCAAAGGTAGTTCCAGTGCAAGTCCGGCACGTAGTCCCAATCCAAAACGCCTGCCGTATACTTTTGAATATATGGCATAGTCGGGCCTGTTCGATCCATCCAGAATGGCCCCGTTGGCGGTTTGTAAAAAACCGGGCTGGATACCCAAAAATGTTGTTAGTACGCTCCGGCGAAAAGGAATACGGAACTGCACATCAACAGGTAAGGTGAGGGAATTGTTTTGGTTGTGTCGGCGCACCGTCCGGGTGCTTTCGATAAGTGCGCCAGGCAAATAACTCGTATCGACTCGGCCATTAGTATAGTAATTCAGCACTTGCTGGTTTTGGCCGGCTGTTACCCAGGAAGTTTGCCAGTTGAATACCGAATTGTATCGTACGTATTGAATGCCCGCCCGGAATGCCCAGTGCTTGCCAACTGGTTTTTGGTAATGGATGCCCAGGTTGAGTGCTTCGAGCAATTGCTCGTTGGTACGGGGTAGCACTGGATCGTTGGCCGGTTCCTGTATTTTTCCCCAGTAGGCGATTCCGGTCTGTATGCCGATGCGAAAAGAAGGTTTTGTGGGCTTTATTGCCGAAACAAAAGGCGCAGACTTATCGGGAAAAACCGTCAAATCCAATACTAGTTCCGCTATGCTGTGTACAAACGGAGGTGTGACGCGGAACGGGTATGCGGAAATTCGGTTCGGGAGCGAATATCCAGCCGCATCCGGCTGCTTCGGATCGAGGGCTTCATGGAAGATGTTTTCAGAAGATGAAGCGATTTCTTTTGTAACCGGAATGCTGTTTTCCGGAACCGGCTGAACTTTCTCAAACTTTGCAGACCTGATTTTAACCTGGCGCCCTGCTGACGGCGATTTGATATTCGTATTCCGGGAATTTCTGGAATCCGGTTGTTCGGTGGTTGAAGGTATGCCGGGCAGCGCTGCAACATTTGTTTCGGATTTGTTATCCGCTGATACAGGGGCAGCGCTTTTTTTACCAGTCCTCGCGGTTTCAGGCGTGCGGGTTGCGTCCACGATTTCTATTTTTGGAGCGACATTGCCACTTTCTCTGGTTTTTCCGCTGACCGAACGTGTGAACCAGCCTATGCCCCCCAGCAGACATACGCAGCCGAAGAACCACCAGAACAGCAGTATCCTGCGGCGTTTTTTACGCTGGATGTTCGCCCAAAGCGCATCGGTATCTACCAGGGTTTCCTGTTCCCCGACGTATCCTTTGAGGTTGTCTTCAAATTCTTGCCAGTTCATTCGATTGTATTTTTAATATTTTTTCTTGTAAAAGCCGCCGTGAACGGCTGAGTAACGAGCGGGAGGTGCCAGGGGAGATGCCCAGTATTTTGGCAATTTCATCGTGCGAAAAATCGTCGAATACCGCCATTTGGAATACCATGCGTGCGCCTTCCGGTAGCGTGTCGACGACAGTAAGGATTTCCTCGAAGCCCATTTTCGAAAAAATGTCGGATGAAACGTCCGCGTTATCCGGAAGTAACTCCATTGTTTTTTCATAGTCGAAATGGAATTTCCGGTAGTGCGCCAGCGCGGAGTTGACGGCGATTTTCCGCATCCAGCCTGACGGCGATCCTTTGTCGGGATTAAAACTGCCGATCTTTTTAAAAATCAGGATAAAACAATCCTGTAGAATGTCCGATGCGTCGTCGCTGTTGCGGGCGTAACGTTTGATAACCGACAAAAGGGAGGCTGCATAGCGCCGCACTATCTCCTTTTGGGAGGCAGGATGTTGTCGTATGCAGCCCTGAACAAGAGCAAAAATGTCCATTTCCTTTTCTGTCATGATATTCGATTCGATGGGATTTATGGTAAATCGGGTTGTCTGCGGTTATTGCTTTTTTATCCTGAAATAGAGCGAATAGGGGATCAACGTTGAATTGGGTGGTTGCATGACGAAACCGGAAACAGAACCAACCGCATACTGACCTGCCGTTGCAGGGAACTCGGTAAATTGTGCTTTGATTTCCGCACCTGTTCCTGTACAAAGTTGGCAGGTATAGTTGATCAGCGATTGATCCGGAGCCTTTAGATAGATTAACATTGATGAAACATCCGCTTGGAGGTTTTGGTAATTTTCGAATTGCATAGAAACAAAGACGGTATCGACGCCCCGTTCTCCATACACGGAGCCTCCATTTCCCAACGAATTGAACTGCAGGTTGTGGGGAAATGTAGTTGTAGTTCCATTGAGATGGAGAGAGATGTATTCATCCAAAATTGTACAAACCGGAATATTTCCTACCTCCAGGGTGCTGCCTGTTTGTTCAAAAACAAACGGCAGGCTTTGCAACAGGTTGTCCTCATCAAAAGCCGAAACGGAAATCGTCGAACTGCTTGTACAACTAAGTATAGTTGCAGAGAAATGACCCGTTTCGTCGCTTAATACTGTTGCAATGGGGGTATTATTTCTCCTGACAATCACCAATCCCTCGACTACGGGTTGCTGATCGCAATCCAGCAATGTACCGGTAATTGTGATAGTATGCTCGCCGGCTACTTCTATTTCACCCAAATTGGTATCGATGTCATAAGGTCCTGTACTCGTTTCATACTGAATGACGCCGCAGGCGTCTTCAAAGGTGAGGGTCAATGTGGCGCCTTTTGGAACAAGTACCGAAAATACGCCCTCATTATCCGTGTATGCGTTGCCGGTACCGAAATTCTGTGTGCTTATTTCTATGAAGGTGTTGACCAGCGGATGGTGATTGGCGTCGATAATCGTACCACTCAACCGGATAAAATTCTCGGGAATATCGCAATTCCAGAAACTGAAATGCTCCACTTCAAACTCATAGCGATTGCCCACCAGGTCGCCACTGCCTTCTTCCTCCCAGTATCCGTTGGTATCGTTGAAATGCCAGAGGGGAATGGTCGGTGGAGCGAGTGGAATCAAATTTTCGTCAACGATCATGGAAACCGATGCTTTTTTATTGGGCAGGAGGTTCAGTTTTTCCCCCGAGGGACTTTTAAGTTCCACGCCGATCATGCCGAATGTTTTTAATATTTTGGCGTATCCCTCGGCGTTGCGTGCGCGCAGATCACCCGGCATCAGGTCAAAAGTACCGCTTTCAGCCGGGTTCAGCCAAACGGCGTAGGCTTGTACTGCACCTGTGTATGCCAGCCCGTTTTCTCCTGCGATGGCATTGGCAGGGATGGTAACCACCCCTCCGCCGACTGCCGTGAAGGCGCCGCCCGTCGTACTTTGGAGAGTAGTGGGAGGCGGTTTTCGGATCATACGGATTTCGGTATATGCGCTGCCACCAAGTTGCGGGAATGCAAATTTGCTGGCAGTAAAAAAGCCTTCGCCGCTTACTTTGATGTAGGTTCCGTTTTTATCCATCAACTTTTTGTGGACGAAAAAAAGTCCCTCATCATCGGTCACCAGGGTCTGGCCGGCCACTTCTACGGTAAGCCCTGGAATGGGTACTCCGTTTGGGTGCGTCACCCGCCCGGTCAGAGAGGCTTGTACATTTTCGGTAGGTATCGGGCCCAGTACTTTATCTGTTGTAATATCATAATCTTTCCGGCACGCGGCAAAAAGGGCGAGGGAAAGGGAAATAGCAATCAATAGACGCTTCATGCGGAAACTTGAAAAGTGTGAAATAAATGTCCGATCGGTATCACACTTATATATGCGGCCAGTAGCGGGAATGCTGCAACTGGGAAAAGATTTTTTTTGACTTCAAGAAACATCGAATGGAAAATGAAAGTGCGTTACGGTAGACTTGTTGCTGTAAAACAAAATTTAGACTTGCCTAAAAATAAAATTACTATATCTTTGTATTCTAATTCGACTAATTTAAAAATTTATGACCTAAGATTGGAACCGATGAAAAGAACATTCCTCCTCTTGCTGCTGATTCAACCCATCATATCCTTCGCCCAAACCGGCCATACTGTCCGCGGCCGCGTGCTCGACGC
>JADLCC010000554.1 GCA_020847425.1 Saprospiraceae bacterium | reverse complement strand
TAAAAATTGCAGGAATCCCTTCGGGCAATGTTTCGCGCAGCATTTGCTCCAGTCCTTCGTCGATCAGGTCTGCTTTTGAAATCGCGAGGAAGCGTGGCTTGTCCAAAAGATCCGGGTTGTACTCCTGTAGTTCGTTCAAAAGAATATTGTACTCTTCCTGCAGGCTGCGGTTGGTATCCGCCGGGATCATAAAGAGCAAAACACTGTTGCGTTCGATGTGGCGCAGAAACCTGTGCCCCAGACCGCGGCCTTCATGAGCGCCTTCGATAATGCCCGGGATGTCGGCCATGACAAAAGTCTGGTTGTCCCGCACTTTCACGATGCCAAGATTGGGCGTGAGCGTGGTGAAGGCGTAATCGCCGATTTTGGGTTTGGCCGCACTGACCGCAGCGAGCAGGGTACTTTTGCCCGCATTCGGGAAGCCCACCAGCCCTACGTCTGCCAGCACTTTGAGCTCCAGCACGACCAGTTTTTCAATATTTGGTTCTCCTGGTTGCGCATACCGCGGTGTTTGGTGGGTCGACGTTTTAAAAAACGTGTTTCCCTTTCCACCCCGGCCGCCCGGCAACAGGATTTTTTCATCGTCTTTCTGCGTGATCTCGAGCAACACCTCTCCGGTTTCCGCATCGCGGGCAACCGTACCCAGGGGTACTTTTACGATGATATCCCGGCCGTCGGAACCCGTTTTCAGGCCTCCCCTGCCGATATCGCCGTCTTCCGCATAGATGTGCTTGGTAAAGCGCAAGGACAACAGGGTCCATTCCTGCGGATCCGCTTTCAGGATAATATGCCCGCCATGCCCGCCGTCGCCGCCGTCAGGACCGCCTTTGGCGGTGGTGGGGCCGCGGTAAAAGTGCACGCTTCCCGCTCCACCCTTTCCGGAGCGAAAAAATATTTTTACGTAATCTACAAAGTTTTGTTCTGCCATGGAGAATCTATAATGGAATTGGGGGATATGTTGAGAATGTTGAGGGTTGAGGGGTTGAGATTGTCGAGGGGTTGAGGTCTGTACAGGCTGGGGAGTAATTTTAGCGTAATTGGCAAAGATTTGACGCAAAGGTAGAATAAGCGCGTGGCAAATCCGCCGAATTACCGAAAGGTTGTAGTTTGGCGGCCTCATCAACAAAAAATATGGCACCAAATAATCGTTTTATCGATCCTTCAGAACAGAACTGGCTCGAAGGGCCCCGCGACAGGGGATTTGAATTAATGTTTGCCTGGAAGGTTTTCCGGGAGTTTTTGCGCGGCTTCAGGGGGCTGCATTTCGTAGGACCCTGCATCACCGTTTTTGGCTCGGCACGATTTAAGGAAGGGCACCGCTACTATGAAGCGGCTCGTTCGATGTGTAACCGACTGGCTACTGAAATAGGCCTGGCCATCATGACCGGCGGCGGACCAGGCATCATGGAAGCGGCCAACCGCGGCGCCCGCGAAGCCGGCGGCGCATCGGTCGGGTGTAATATCGTGCTGCCTCACGAGCAGTCCGCCAACCCGTACGTGGACAAGTTCGTGAATATCCGGTACTTTTTTGTGCGCAAAGTTTTGCTCGCCAAATACTCCTACGCTTTTGTCATTTTCCCGGGGGGCTTCGGCACCATGGACGAATTCTTTGAAATTCTGACCCTGGTGCAAACCAAAAAAGTGGAGAATTTCCCGATTGTTGTTATGGAAATGGACTACTACCAGCCCATCAAGGATTTTGTACAGTTCATGTTAAAAGAAGGGACTATTTCACCAGAAGACCTGGATCTGGTGCTTTTCACCGACAGTGAGGAAGAGGCGGTAGCCCATATCCGGCATTATCTTTCTACCAATTACAAACCCGTCAAACGGAGGAAGCCGATCTGGTGGTTGTTTGAAAGGTCATAACTGTTGGAATAGCGGCAGCGCCGCGTAAGGTTTGTAGGCAGATGCCGGCCTATTAATGGAGGTGCAGCGCACCGCAACATTATCTTACGGTGCGCTGCACCTCCATCAACTTCGCATGAAAATCGCTACAAATCTTACGCGGCGCTGCCGCTATGCTAACAGTTGTGAAAAATCGTGAAAAGTTTTTGGGGGTCATTTTTTATCATCAGGTATATTGTCATTTAGAAAGGCTGAAACCTCAGTTACCCACTCCTTTTTATATTTTTTCAGGTAGTTTTCATGACCGGCATCGGCAAAAGTATTTAAGCGTTTTTTACCATTTAAGTTTGTAAAAATCTGATCTATTTCCTCCCGACTTACTTCGGCATCTTTCCCTCCGTATAATAGTAGAGTTGGAAATTTTACACTCGTCGCATAGTCTTGGGGGTTATGAGAGAACGCCCAAAATCCATTTTGTGCGCCGCCCCAGAAAACAAGAAGCCCTGCCATTGGGAAACAAGGCACTTTCATTTGTTCAAATCTCGCGCAAGTGGTCTTGTACATGGAACCAAAAGGGCATTCGATGATAGCACATGCTGGATTTATTTGAAATTCGCGGGCTGCTCTTAAAATGGATGCGGCGCCCATAGATGTACCAAAAAGTACAATATTTTTTGCGTTTGTTTGTATTAAATAGTCAAGACACACTTTAACATCTTGCGCTTCTTTATATCCTATTGTTGTTGCATTGCCCTCCGAACCTCCTGTTCCGATAAAATCTACCAGTAATGTATTGTAACCCAGTTTGTTAAATTCCTCGGATTTATCAAGCATCAGGGATTTACTGCCACTAAACCCGTGAAAAACGATCACGGTGCCCTTGCTGGAATCTACCTTGATATGCCAGCATTCAATCCGTTCGCTGCTTTGTAAGCGGATGGTTTCAAATGGCCTGGACGGTTGTGTCTGATTGATTGGCTTTGGATTATTTATGCCGAACAAAAGTGTTTTTACCTTGCTGAGGACGCCCAATTCTTTTGGGTTCTTTGTTTTATGTATGCCTGATTCTGAAAAATGAGTGAATTTATACGCATGAAAAAAGGCAATCATATTCATTGAAATAAATAATCCAATGACGATCCAGAGAAGCCTTTTCCATACTTTTTTCATCAATACCATATGTTTATTTTTTTGTTGTAACTCCCATTGGCATCAACTTAAGGCCTCGGAGAGGCCCAACGTTTGTAGAACCGGCCAAGATAAACACGCCGTGCCTCGGAGAGGCCTAACATTTATTGAACTAAGTGATTTATTGGCACCAAAAAGCCATAAACGTTAGGCCTCTCCGAGGCCACTGTATTGAATATACCGATCAATTCTACAAACGTTGGGCCTCTCCGAGGCCTTAAGTTGGTGGCTATAGCATACCCTCTCGTTTCATCTACATCGTTACCCGGGCAACCAGTCTCAACGCAACATTTTTTTGCCACTCAGGAGCCCGCAGGTTGCCCCAGCGGTAAAAAACAGCGCCGCCGAATCCAATCCGGCAGAGGTTGGTATAGTTGAATTGTATCAAATGATCGAGCCGGATGCCCGACTCCAGGTAAGGCCGGCTAGCCACGGCAAATCCAACACCCTGATGCCGCTCGATATTGCTCAAATTGCCCCAGGCCGTATTGTGCAGCAGGGTCAGGAAAGGGGCGGAGTACTTCGAGCGGTAAAGGATATGACCCAGCTCCTGCGACAGAAAAAGGTTGACAAACCGGTCGGAAACAAAAAGCGTATCCGGCAAAGCCTGAAAAGCGCCATTCAGGGCCAGCGCGCCAAAGCCGCCGCCCGTTTGATTGAGCATAAATAGTTTAGCCAGCGGCACGCCACCGCTCACCTGCCCCGCTTCCAGCCGCCAGGTAGCGCGGCCCAGCCGCCTGACCATAAAAGACTGATACATTGCAGCAGCCCAGCGCTGATACTGGTAATCGCCCCAGCCCCGTGTGTAACCCAGCTCCAACACTGGCCAGGGTTGTACAACACTAAAATCCTCGCCAAACAAGCGTTGCACCTGTTCCGCCATGGCCAGTCGCAGGTACACCGTGGCTTCGCTAAATCGAAAACTGGTGCGCGCAGTACCATCTCCTGCCAGGAACTGATAATCGTATGCCGGGCGAATGTCCTGCTGCCGGACGGCCCCTTGCAGGGTTAAGGACTGCTGTGGTCGGGTTGTAATGGCAGCCGTCCATTCCGTTGCATAATCCATACGATTGGCCAAAAGGCTCCGGTTTACAAAAGTGGCAGGCCTCAACTCATATAATGTTCCGGGTTCGCGCAAATCCTGCGACCAACCCAGTTTCAATTGTGTCTGGTAGGCCCGCGATATGCGCCAGACCCCATAACCGCCGTATTTCCAGGCCTTGTCGCGGGCGCCAAACCCTGCCCAGGCAGCCATTTCTATGCGCCGGGGCGGTAACAGGGGCCTGTTTTGAGCGGTGCTCCATCCGGCCCCGATCCTGACGCCTTCAAAATTATTGAACCTCAAAATGCGGGTTAGATCCAAAGACAAGTACGGGCACAGGGGCGCCAGACCGGTTACCGAATAATCGAGTATTCGGGCTATGTAATCCAGTTTTTTGCGTTTCCCGAGACTGTCCATGAAGACGTAGGTGCGCAGTTCCCTTGCATTGAGCGGGGCCAGGTCGTGCCAGCGTTGCCATGCCGAATCGGTTCGGGTGAAGGCCGAAGGCGGCAATATAAGCGGCGTTTCTGGGTCAAAATCGCGGTTTTGTAACACCACGTCGGTGTCCGCATCATCGACGTAACTTCGCCCGGCGGCACGGATTCCCATCAACGGAGAAGGATATTTCTCAATTTCCATTTCAAAATTGAGTTGTTCCGGAAACCATTTGCCCTGTACCCGATGGTACGATTGTTCTATTTTGATATGCAGTTTGGCATGGGGGTCAGCGGGTTGCGCGCGCAGGTTTTGCACCGCCCATCCGTGGTTGTTCAGGTGGATAACGCCTTCCAAACCGTCAAATATTCGCCCTTTCCTGGGACGAAAACTAATGACCCAAACGGTATCGGAGCCCATGAACAAGGTATCTTCGATTTGGAAAAGATAGCGTTTTGGGCTGCCCGGGCTGATAGGGTTGACAAATTCTTTGTCCAGAATTTTAAAAAAATCTCCGTAACAACTAAAGGGTTGCACCATATTGGCCAGGGCAACCAGTCCCACACTTTCCATGCCGCTGACACGGTTGAGCAAAACCCGCTCCTGTATAGCATTAGGGAATTTAAACAGCCTTTCCGTCACACTTTCCATCAAAAACAGGTTCCGTTGCGCCCTTACCCGTTCTGATTTTTGGAACCGATGCCACAGTTCATTCCATTTTTTTTCGGAAGTATCCCGCCCAGCGATGGTTTTTTCAAACATCTGGCGGTTGGGAATGGATTCAAAAACCACTTTGTTGTACGTTTTACAGCGATACGCAGGGCGTTTTTCCGGATTATTGTCGTCGCGCCGGTCGATGGCCAATCGGATCAGCCGGTCGGCCGGGTTTTCTCCGGGTGTGATCACGGCCTCCGGCAGTTGTTCCGTGGAGGGTTGCAGTATCACATCCGGCAACTTTCCGGCAGGGTGGTTCAAAAAACCTGCTTCTACCCTTTGAAACTGGTAGCCGACATAGCGGAAAGTCAAAAACTGTGCGCCCGCATCGGCGCCGATAGAAAACCGCCCTTCAATATCGCTCAGGACACCCCGTCCGGGTTGATCGTTGATCAGTATGGTGACAAAAGCCAGGGGATGACCTTCGGGGTCAATTACGCGACCGCTGATGGCCGTTTGGGCGGAAAGCAAAAAAGGAAAAGCAAAAAAGAAAAAGAAAAGGCGCATGATTAAATTCCGTCGACAGTTTTCCCTGCGTTAGTGTTAGTTGCTGCAAGTTTTGCGTACGCAGTGCATTAAATGACCTTGACGGATAATCCTGTTTTGGGGTTGTCCGGATAGCAAATGCTCCCGGGTTAATTATTATTTCATCATTACTTATAGCAGATTAAAATTTTCATTGGCTCTGTCTATTACAATTGCCAGTACTTTTTTTGCTCGAGAACTTGCTACATATAGTTCATTTAAATGAGAATAAGACTGCCCTTTTGAAACGATCAGGATACCATCCGCTTCCAGACCTTTAAAAGAAGATGTTTCGAATACAGGAATATTGTCGCTTTCATTGTCCATTTTTTCGCTAAAATGTAAGGTTATGTACTTTTTAAGTCCGCCACTCCAATCGTCATAAGCCAGAAATTTTAACAGGAAGTATTTCATTATGGCAGTATCATCCATCTTTAAATCCAGTACGGCTTTTCCATCCTCTTCCACCCACTTTATGTTGCTAGCATTGGCAATCTGGGTGCCGATCTTTGACAGGATGTGGTTCATGTGAATTTTTTTATACTCCTCTGTTGCAATGCCCTTTATCAATTCAATATCCTTGTTGTTGGGAAATACGTCGTCGCTTACGGTTTTTAGCTTATCAATGATTTCATTATTATTATTAAATCCCAGCACCCTGAATTTATCTATAAGTTCTTTTTTCCAACCCATGCCGATCGGAATGAAATGATTTACCGTGCCGAACTCCCAATTGTTTATATCCAGGTCGCCAGCCAGTAGAAGGACCGGTTTTTCTATTTTCTCTTTGTTTTTCATCCAGTGTATGGCGCTGAATACCTTGTTTATAATGGTACTATGATCCGAATATACAAACAGTTTCACCTTTCCGAGATCCTTCATTTCAATTGACGTTTCAGGCGCCTGGTAATGAAAATTGGATTTGATAAATTCATATATTTTCCCACCGTTTCTACAATTCTTTGATAAGTCTACAATCGGTTCTTCTATCGGATAAACAGACCTGTAAGGTAACAATGCCTGATTATCGTCATGAAAAATATACAGAATTTGTTCTTTCTCTTTTCTTAATAAGGCATCGACAACAAACCACCAATCTTCTCTAAAATCCTGTGCTTCGTCTACTATAACCGCATCAAACCTCATGTTTTTGCTTTCGATAATTTTGAGCGCATTATCCAGTTCTTCCTGCAACGGTTCGTAGTATTTATTCCATCGGATTTGATGAATACTTTCATACTCATTCAAATTTTGAATCAGCTGGCCGAAGGAGATAACAAACACATTAGATCCCAAAACCAAGTTTTTTATTTTGCTGGCAAGATTTGGGTTGTGGCATAAAACGATGACACTCGACCCACTTTTAGATAACCTAACGGCCTTTTCCGCAGCAACCAGCGTTTTCCCTGAGCCGGCACATCCTGAAATCCTGACCTTTTTTATTTTATTGATAAAGTTGAGCACTTTAAACTGCTCGGCCGTCAGTTTCTCGATAGCCGAATCCAGCATGGCGTTGTCAAATGAAAAGGTGTTTTTTTCGTCATTTTCGACCGGTTCTCTTTCTCTGACCTTCGCTTTTGAAACGAGGCTCAGCAGGTCAAATTTTATCTTGTTAAGTACCCTGCTCTCTTCCTCAAACGAGAGAATCCCGGCACGGGCCTTTTTATTCAACGAAATCAGGCTTGATTTCAAAAGAATTAATTCATTTATTATTTCACTGTGCTCTTCTTCATGATAAAACAGATCTATTGCCTCTAACACATTATCGTCAATAATCAGGCTCTTTACAGATTCTTGATAGTTATCCATTTTTTTGAATCGCTGTTGAATATTTGTTTGGAGCAGGTCGGATGTCTCTTTGCATTGGTTACAAACGCCGAACTCGCTGCGGTTAGAACCGCTCAAAATTAAAGTTTTGCCTTATGAAAAAGGACAATACGTATAAATTTCTTACCTGATATTTCTCTCCCGCTCGCACCAAAGCTCCGCTTACCATATCATTCACGCTGGGCTTCGCACATTTCCACCATCACCAAATAGATTTTTCTCCACCTCTCTCCCACCCAAAACATTTCTTTCCCTATCTTTAAGCGCTTTTTAATCCACCTTTCATTCAAAACACTCGCTCGCTTCATTATGTTAGTAAAAACCTATGCCGGGTCCGTCCATGGCGTTGACGCCCGAACTATTACGATTGAAACCAATACCGGCGGCGCAGTCGGCAACACCGACAAGCCGGGTATTTTTATCGTCGGACTCCCCGACAGTGCCGTTCGGGAAAGTTTGCCGCGCATCGAAGCGGCCGTAAAGAACTCCGGCATCCGCCTTCCCCGACTCAAAACAATCATCAACCTGGCGCCTGCGGATATCCGTAAGGAAGGCTCCGCATTCGATCTGCCCATTGCCATGGGTATGCTGGCGGGTTCAGGAGTCATTCCGCCCGACGGCCTCGACGAATATTTTATCATGGGCGAACTCTCGCTCGACGGCTCCTTGCGCCCCATCAAAGGCGCGTTACCGATTTCCATACAGGCCAGAAAAGAAAAATTCAAGGGTTTTATTTTACCTAAAGCCAATGCCCGGGAAGCCGCCATCGTCAGCGATGTGGCCATTTACGGCGTGGAAAGCCTGCGCGAAGCCATCGATATCCTGGCGGGTGGTTCGGATATCCAGCCTTTGCAGGTCAATACCCGCGAGGAATTCGCCACCGCCGCAGGCATCTACGACGTCGATTTTGCGGACGTAAAAGGCCAGGAAAACATCAAACGGGCGCTCGAACTGGCCGCTGCCGGCGGCCACAACGTGATCCTGATCGGTCCGCCAGGCGCGGGCAAAACCATGCTGGCCCGGCGGCTGCCCACTATTCTACCGCCACTCACGCTGTATGAGGCGCTGGACACCACCAAAATCCACTCGGTTTCGGGTATATTGCCCGATAATGCTTCACTGGTGACCACCCGGCCTTTTCGGGCGCCGCACCACACGATCAGCGACGTAGCGCTCGTGGGCGGCGGCTCCGACCCGATGCCGGGAGAGATTAGCCTGGCACACAACGGCGTATTGTTCCTGGATGAATTGCCGGAATTCAAACGCACAGCCCTGGAAGTGATGCGTCAGCCCATGGAAGAGCGGCGGGTAACCATCAGCCGCGCGAAAGTGAGCGTGGATTATCCCGCCAGTTTCATGCTGGTCGCTTCTATGAACCCCTGCCCCTGCGGCTATTACAACCACCCTGAAAAAGAGTGCGTGTGCGGCCCCGGTGTCGTCAAACGCTACGTTTCCAAAATCTCCGGCCCGCTGCTCGACCGCATCGACCTGCATGTGGAAGTGACGCCCGTGAGCTACGACGAACTCACCACTACCGAGCGCCCCAAACTCAATAGCGCCGATATTCTCCAGCGCGTACTGCGCGCCCGGGAGGTGCAGGCCGAACGGTTCAAGGATTTAAAAGACGTATACTCCAACGCGCAGATGCCCAGCCGAATGGTGCACGAGGTATGCCAACTGACGCCTGCCGGGCTTTCGCTTTTGAAAACGGCTATGGAACGCCTGCAACTCAGCGCCCGGGCCTACGACCGGATTTTGAAGGTGGCGCGGACGGCGGCGGATCTGGCGGGAAGTGCGGATATTAGGATTGAGGATTTGGCGGAGGCGATACATTATAGGAGTTTGGATAGAGAGGGATGGGCTGGCTAATACTTCGATGTTCGATATTCGGTGTTCGGTGTTCGAAATTTAAAAAAATATCGAATATCGAACACCGAACACCGAACACCGAATATCGAACACCGAAGTAAAGTATAAATAATTGAATGTTATAAGTTTATGGATCCAAAATCTAATTCCAAATACGATCTCGAGGATAGGCTGATCGAATTTGCGGTGCGCATCATTGATCTGGCTGAAGCCTTGCCGAGGACAGTAGCCAGCAAAAACCTGGGTAGCCAAATCGTGCGTTCCGGAACGTCACCCGCTTTAAACTATGCAGAGGCTCAATCCGCCGAATCAAAAAATGATTTTGTGCATAAGATGAAGATTTGCCTGAAAGAATTGAGGGAAACCC
>JADLCC010000553.1 GCA_020847425.1 Saprospiraceae bacterium | reverse complement strand
CTTTGTTGAGCGGCTTGTTTTTGGAAATGGCGTCTTTAAAGGGCGTGTGCTGAATATTGTTGTTGAGAATGCCGATCATGACGCCCGATTTTCCTTCCAGCAAGGCTTCGACGGCGCCAAAACCCAGAATGCTGGCCAGGACCCGGTCAAACGTAGAGGGGGAGCCGCCCCGTTGCAGGTGGCCGATAACGGTCACTTTGATGTCGTCAAACATATCGACCTTTTCTTCCACCTTGCGGGCGATGTCGTACACCGTACCCATGTGGTTGCCTTCTGCCACGATGACAATGCTGAACAACTTGGCCCGTTTGGCGCCGCGTTTGAGCAATTTAACGAGGTCATCAATATTGGCTTCTTCTTCGGGGATCAATACCCCGCCGGCGCCACCGGCAATCGCCGTGTGCAGCGCAATAAAGCCCGAATGCCTGCCCATCACCTCTACAAAAAAAAGGCGGTTGTGCGAGTCAGCGGTGTCCCGGATTTTATCTACAGCCTGAACAGCCGTATTGACCGCCGTATCGAACCCAACGGTAAAATCCGTGCCGTACAGGTCATTGTCGATCGTACCGGGGATACCCACCACGTGGATATCGGGGTATTCTTCCATGAATTTGCTGGCGCCGGTAAAGGTGCCGTTGCCCCCGATGGCGATGAGCGCGTCGATATCGTTGTCAACCAGGTTTTCGTAGGCTTGTTTGCGGCCTTCGGGAGTCATAAAGCGCTGGCTCCGGGCCGTTTTAAGAATTGTTCCTCCCCGGTGTATAATATTGCTGACATCGGTGGTTTCCAAACGCTTAAAATTGCCGTCGATCATCCCTTCATACCCGCGCATGACACCATAAATATGCAGATCGTTGTTGAATGCATTCCGGACAATCGCCCTGATGGCTGCATTCATGGCAGGTGCGTCACCTCCGGATGTGAATACCGCGATACGTTTAATTTCTTTTGCCATAATATTTTAGATAACTAAAAGCAGGAGTTTATTGGCCAACCGACGTGGGCAGGCGCCACTGGACTAATCCAATTGGAACAGGTGGTATTCTGCCAGAGGATAAATCGGTTTGCGAATAATCACCCCCAACTGGAGTTTCCGGTCTTCCATACATTTTTCCAACACATCTTTGAAATGGTAGGAAATAGAGCCAACAAAATGCACCGGAACGTTTTGATAGCCGCCGTATTTGCGTACGTGGCGATCCAGGAATTCGCCGAGTGAATCGGCTACCAGGCGCTGCACATAAGGGTGCGAGAGGTGGTCGCCCAGGAAACGGGTGAACGAAGCCAGGTAGGCGTTCGCACCCTTTTCATACACTTTATCTTTGATGGCATCCGCGCCTTCCGGGTAGGCGGCCTGAAAAGCGGCGTTCAGGTCTGTCGGCAGTTCGCGATAGAACCAGGCGCGCAGCAGGGCTTTGCCCAGGTGCGTACCGCTGCCTTCGTCGCCCAACAACCACCCCAGGGAGGTTACGTTGTCGAGGATGTTTTTGCCGTCATAATAACAACTGTTCGAGCCCGTGCCCAGGATGCAGGCGATCCCGGCGCTGTGCTTGCAAGTGGCGCGCGCAGAAGCCAGGAGGTCATGCTCCACCTCGACTTTTGCCTTCGGAAATACAGCCCGCAAGGCGGCGGCTACAATCTCCCCCCGGTGTTCGTCGTGAACGCCCGTTCCGTAAAACCAGATTTGCTCCACCTCCTCCGGGCTCAGTTTCGGCACCAACTGGGTGTTCAGGATTTCTTTAATTTCTTCGGTAGTATGGAAAAACGGGCTGAAACCAACCGTATTTTCCAGTTGCTGGTCTCGTCCGCCATGAACGAGAAGCCAATCACATTTAGTTGAACCGCAGTCGGCGATGATGACCATAAGTAAAAAATTGAAGCGTGTAAAAATTACACGAAGTATCTATTGGCGCAAAAATAACCTTTTCCTGTAAATATTATCAAGCATATGAAAGGTGATCTGGAGAGGGCAAAAAATTATATTGAAAACTTTTTGTTGTTTTATAAAAACATTTTGTTTTACTTTGTGGCGTTCAAAAGTTGAAATCAGTCCCTCATTCTTAATTCCCTTTTGTTATGGCACACATGGACTACCACCACGCCGCAATGAACAGCAAGACAGCAGCGTCCGCATTTCAGCCAGGCCTGCTTGGAGAACCGGTTTTGTGGAAATGCCTGCTCCTGATGGCAATAACATACCTGGTCTGGAGCGAAAAACTTTCCATTGTTTTTGATTTTAACCCATCCCGGAGCCAGTATACGGCCGAATCCGGCGGGCAACGGGTGAAAGCCTCCCTGTTTCCCGGTTTTTCCATGCCTTCGTCTGAGGAAGTGGAAAGGCCCCGCCCGCAAAAGGCTCAGGTGCTGCTGCCGGCAAACGCCCGGAACAACCTGAGTTTCGCCATCGACCCCGGGTTTGCCCAACGCTACGACGTGGAGCCGGAAATCATGCGCAGCGCCCTGGATAAGTGCCAGGATTATGTCGAACGCTTTGGACCGGTTGCCGTAGCGGAGATGCACAAATTTGGCATACCGGCGAGCGTTATTTTGGCCCAGGGCTTGCTCGAAAGCAATGCCGGCGACAGTGGCCTGGCCCGCAATGCCAACAACCATTTTGGTATGAAATGTTTTTCCAACAAATGCAAAGCCGGGCACTGTGTGAATGCCACCGACGATTCGCACAAAGACTTTTTTGTCAAATACAGCAACGTCTGGAGCAGTTACCGCGCGCACAGCCAATTGCTCAAAAATAATAAGCGCTATGCCCGCTTGTTTGATCTGGACAACACAGATTACCGGGGCTGGGCACATGGTCTGAGCAAATCCGGCTATGCCACTGACCGGCAATACGCAGAAAAACTAATTGCGCTGATTACGAACCTCCGGCTCACCGAATACGACCGGGGGTAATGCCGGCAAGCTTGACGAACAAAGGTATTTGAAACACAAAAAGCCCTTCTTCCACTAGTGTGTGGAAGAAGGGCTTTTACATAAAACCAAGGTTTCTTATTGTTGCGACTGGAGCGGAATTTCAGCGCCGGTAGCCGGGCCACCCGTGCCAACACTCAGGGCCGCTACCACACAGAGGATAAACAAAGTGCCGGCCAGTACCCAGGTTGCTTTTTCAATAAAATCAGTCGAACGGGCTGCACCAAACAGTTGTTGGGCTTGTCCGCCAAACGTAGGGTCAATGCCACCGCCTTTCGGGTTCTGGATCAAAACAGCGAGCATCAACAGGGCGCTCACCAACGCAATCAGTATTGCTAACGTGGATAACATCGTAGTCTATTTTTTTAATTTGTCTATTTCGGCCGCAAAGTACGCACTTTTCTCCGGAAACGCCAAACACAGGCGCTCAAACATATCAATGGCTTTTTCCCGGTAGCCTTGCCGAATGTACAGCCGGGCAAGTGTTTCAGAGACAATTCCCTTGTTTTCCTGCACACTTTTTTCCGCCAATTGTTGTGCCACATTCGCTTTGGTGGTCTCCGGCGCTGTCGTTTCGCCGGGCTCCGGCGGTTGTTTTTTGCCCGAAGGGCTGTTTTTTTCTTTTTTCCAGGGGGCGTTCGGCCCATCTGCCCGCAAGGGCTGCGGTTTGAATTGGCCCATCCAGGAAGCAAAGTTTACCGCGCTGGCATTGGCAGGTGTTTTCGGCTCGGGCGGCACGACAACGGGTGTGACCGGTGGTGTTTTCTCCTCCAAAACCAGCTCGTCTGGAAAAGAAAACGGTTCGGAAAGATCCAGGTCTGGAATGGCCGCAATTTGCTCCGGATAATCCACCCGGGCCGCAGCCGGTGCTGCGGCGGGTGTTTCGGCCGTTCTGGGCAGCGGGGCTTTTGCCTCCAATTCGCGCTGCACCGCCTCGATAGGTTTAAGTTCCAGGACTTTTTCCTCCTGAACAACAACAAGTTGCGGAGCCAATTTTTTGGGCGCCGTCAAGGCAAACAAGCGCGTCCGATCCAGGCTGTACGCCGCAGCCGAGGCCAGATTGCGGGCATATTCCGGGTGTTTGTCCTGTCCGGATTTTATGGCCAACAGGTACCGCAGGTTGTGGGCATACGGGTAACTCAGCGCCAGGGTCTTCAACTCTTCGTACGAGATGGAGGCCAGCAAATCCGGGTTATCCAGTAGTTTTAAAAAACGATCCTGCGTCATGGGCAATCTGCGTAATCTGGGATTTGGGGCCTTGGGAATATCACCAGTTGTTGAACGCTGCGTTGAAAATATCGTCGAGCAACTGGGTATTGATTTGTCGGATCAATTCATCCTGCACCGACAACAGATCCTGTTCGTTCGAAAATTCGGCAAAGTGGTTGAAGGTTTTTTCACTGGTCCAACTGCCTGCCACACCTTCTCGATTCACTGTATAGTTGACCTGAAAGCGGATTTCCAGGCGGTTCAGGGCGACCGTGTCACCGGGTTTGGGCGCTACCGCCACCACCCGGAAGTCTACTACCCTACCCGAAAATTCGGCATCGGGGTCCTCCGATTTCAACAACAGCGGCGTTTCTGTCCGCACTTTATCCTTCAGCCGCTCCGTGAAATCCACCGCCAGGGTCGGCGGTGCATTGGGGGCCGTATTTTCAAAATTCTGGACAAAAAACGACTTTATGTTGGGATCGATGGAAATACCCTTGAACGAATAGCAACCACTCCAGCAAAACAAAGCGATCAGCCAAACCATCCAGGTGCGCGAAACTGTCATCATAAAAGCAAAATTCGCAAAAAAACGCATATGACACTTGTTTTGATGCGTCAGCCACACATATTTATTCCCATTCGATGGTAGCCGGCGGTTTGGTACTAATATCAAACACCACGCGGTTGATGCCCCGAACATTGTTGATGATGTCGCTGGATACCTCTGCCAAGAATTCATAGGGCAGCCGGCTCCACTCGGCCGTCATGCCGTCTGTACTGTTGACCGCGCGCAAGGCGATGGTTTGTTCGTAGGTCCGCTCGTCGCCCATCACGCCCACTGATTGAACGGGCAACAAGATGGTGCCCGCCTGCCAAACCTGGTCGTACAGGCCGTGGGTGCGAAGTTTGCCGATGTAAATCGCGTCGGCTTCCTGCAGGATCCGCACTTTTTCCGGGGTGATGTCGCCAAGAATACGGATGCCCAGGCCGGGGCCGGGAAACGGATGCCGGTTCAGAATGGATTCGGTAATGCCCAACTCTTTGCCCACACGCCGTACCTCGTCTTTGAACAGCATCCGGAGCGGTTCGATGATTTTGAGTTTCAGTTTGTCCGGCAAGCCGCCCACGTTGTGGTGACTTTTGATGGTCACGGACGGGCCGTGAACACTCACAGACTCAATCACGTCCGGGTAAATGGTGCCCTGTCCCAGCCAGTGGCAATCGGGATGCGCGTTCGATTCTTCTTCAAACACTTCAATAAACAAGCGGCCGATGGCTTTCCGTTTCTCTTCCGGGCTGGAAATGCCCTTCAGAGCCGTGTAAAACCGCTCTTTGGCATCCACGCCTTCAATATTCAGCCCCATGTGCTGGTATGAATCCAGCACTTCGGAAAATTCATTTTTGCGGAGCAAGCCATTGTCGACAAAAAAGCAAAACAATTGTTTGCCAATGGCCCGGTGCAACAAGGTGGCGGCAACCGTGGAATCAACACCCCCGGAAAGCGCCATGATTACTTTTTCAGAACCAATTTGTGCGCGCAGGGCGGCCACTGTTTCTTCGACAAAATGAGCCGGTGTCCAATCGCCCTGGCAGCCGCAAATACCCAACACAAAGTTTTTCAAAAACTGGAAACCTTCGAGCGAGTGGTACACCTCCGGGTGAAATTGAATGCCATACACCGGGTTGGGAAACCGCTGTGGGGTAGCCCGAAAAGCGGCCACCGGTATACTGTCGGTGCTGGCCAGCAGTTCAAAACCTTCGGGGAGCCGCAAAATCGTATCGCCATGGCTCATCCACACCTGAGAATGGGTGGAGGTGTGGGCCAAAAACGGGTCATCGCTGTGGACCTGAGCCAGTTGGGCCTTGCCATACTCCCGTTTTTCGGAGCGGGCTACTTCTCCGCCGTAAAAATCGGCCATCAATTGGGCGCCGGAGCAAATGCCCAGCAAAGGGCGCTGGCCGGCTACCCGGTCGAGGTCGAGTCGCAAGGCATCCGCTTGCTTGACTGAAAAAGGGCTGCCGGACAAGATCACGCCTTTGACATCGGAGGCCAGTTCTGGTAATTTGTTGTAGGGAAGTATTTCGCAATACACGTTCATTTCGCGGACCCGCCGGGCAATGAGTTGGGTGTATTGGGAGCCAAAATCGAGAATGATGATTTTTTCCATAGTGATTTTTGAAGGGCGCAAAGGTAGAGAATTCATCCGGAGGCATCCTCATTTGCTCCAACATACTACGGATCATTTCAACTGAATCAGGCCGTCGTAACTTTTAATGTTGACTTTGGGTGCATCTGCCCCGGCGCCTTTGACTTTGGCCTGCACGGTGATTTCTTCGTTTTTTTCCTTGAAAATGGTGGTTTCCATGATATCTTCCGGGAAAAGCAGTTTGCCATATTTTAAATAGGCATTGATCTCGTATTTCACCGATGCCGGAATAGGCAGCGACAAATCGGTGTATTTGCCATCAAACGTCAGGCCGGCGAAGGTGCCGCCGACGCTGCGCACCTTGATCGCGTCGTCGTAGGACTGCGGGAAATTGAGGTTTTTCCACAAGCCGCCGACGGTATACTCTGTGTATTTGGAGGCGTTGGCGGAGAGGGTGCCTACTTTTTCGAGCCGGACATCATCGTCGTACGATTCATCAAAATGAAGCGTGTTCAGTTCCTGAAACGAGTATTCTGTGTATTTGCTGCTGCTGACCCGGATGTTATCGGCGTTTTGGAGGTCTATTTTGCTATCGTACAGGGCAAAGGTAGCAGTGCCCAGATCGCCGGAGAAACTGAATTCGGAATATTTGTCTTTGATGTCGGTTGCCCCGCTGACGCCGCCGATCTGGAAGTCATCGTCGTAGCAATTGAGGGTGAGGGCTTGCAGATTGCCTATTTTAAGGCCGGAATATTTGGTGTCCAGGTTGAGGGTACCGCCGTTGCCCATACTGAGGTCGCTGTCGTACATTTTGGCAGCACAGGTGTTGAAATTTCCAACCGAACCTTTGGCATATTTCAAATGCAGGGTAAGTTTTTCAAAGGTTCCGGGCGCCTCCAGCCGTCCTTCGTAGAGTTTGATTTCCAGGATGGAAGTGCATTCCTCCTCCACCCGGATAGCGTCGTATTTGTTTTCGAGGGTAGCGTAGCGGAGTTTGGGGACGGTAATTTCCAGGACCATCCTAAACTTATGGATGCCGGAAAAGGATTTTCCGTCGTTGAATTTGATCGTAGAGCGGCCGTTTACGCTTTTCCAGTTTTCAATGGCGCCAGCGGATTTCAGGTCGATTTTATTGTCGGTGGCTTCGGTCGCTTCCAGGTTAAAATAGTCCAGAAACTGTTGCAATTCTTCCTGGTTTTTACTGGACGCCGTAACGGTCAGCACGGCTTTGATTTGAGAGCCGGAGCCTTTTTTCAGGATCAGATCGCCATAGCGGTGCGAGGCCCAGAGGGCCGTTTTGCCGTCAAAGGTCTTTTCAATAGTCCGGCTTTTTTCGGTTTGGGCAAACAAGAAGTTGGCAGAAACGGCCAGCAACAGCGTCAGTATCAGCCCATTAAATTTGCCATTCGGCAGTGCGTTCTTTTTCATGTTCGTGGATTTGAATTTCTTTTAACACTAATTCCAGGATGCGAATTTTTTGTTCGTAGTAGCGCAAGTAGAGTTGCGCGGTGTGTTCGTCTTTGGGCAAGGCCCGAAAATCGTCCCAAAAGACTTGTTGCAGGCTATCCAGCACCTGGAGTTCGTGGATGTCCCCGGGAACGGGCGTTCCTTTTGAAGAATAGGTCTGCAAGACCAGTTCTTTGTGCCGGGCCTGGTCCTGGTATTGCCGGATCTGCTGTTGCCATTCCGGCGGAAGGCCGGCCAAAAAAGCGGCCTCTCCGGAAGCCGGCGGGCGTTGTGGCCACCAAAGCCCGATGCCGATGCCTACCAACAAGAGTACGCAGGCCGCCGCCAGCCAGTGCCACCTTGGGCGACTGGCCTGCAGGGGCAATGGGCGCTGAATGCGTTGCCAAATGGCGTCACGGTCTGGCTGTTCTACCTGTTCGAACTGTTCCCGCAAGGCGTCTATTCTTTTTTCGATCGGATCCATGGCAATTCTTTTGATCATCCGTTTTATGGGTGCTCAGATGGCGGCTTTTTGTAGGTTAAGCAAGTGCTCCCGCAGCAATTTTTTAGCGCGCATATACTGGGTTTTGGAGGTTGATTCGCTGATCCCCAGGTCCTGTGCAATGTCTTTGTGCCCCATGTTTTCCACCAGAAACAAGGTGAACACCACGCGGCAGCCGTCCGGCAGTTTTTTAATGGCGTCGTGCAGCATCGAGGCGTCCCAGGTTTCCGGGTCCTCGCCGATGTCAGGCGCCTGTTCTGCCCAGGCCTCCAGAGGGACAAACTGCAATTTTTTCTTCTGCCGCAAATGGTTCAGAGCGGTGTTCACTACGATTCGTTTGATCCAGGCGCCGAGCGTCGACTCCCGCCGAAAACTGTGCAGGCGCTGAAACACTTTGGTAAAACTTTCCTGCAACACATCTTCCGCTTCCGAAGTATGTACCACAATCCGCAGGGCTGTATTGTACATGGCGGTTACATACCGGTCGTACAGGGTAAACTGCGCCGGTGTGTCGCCGCGAAGGCAGCGCTGTATGAGTTCAAGTTCCGGATCGACGGGTTGCAAAAGGAGAAAGTTAGTTTGGTTCTGCTTCGATGTGATTCAGGAGTCTGGCTTTCCGGGTTTTGAAGGAAAGATGCAAACAGCAGTAAAAAGTTGGAATGTTGAAAAAAAAAATTCCCGGTGAAATCCAAACTGGTCATTCCCTCGTAGATGGATACGTACTACCGGAAATGGCGTATCACTGGCGCGGTGTCCCCCATGTCATTTCAACGGAAAACGTGTTCAAACCAAAATTTTTTGTCATGATCCAAGTCCAACGCAACTTCCGCACCCTACTATTCTGCTTTTTTAGCCTGATGCTGTTCGGGTTATCGCCCGCTTCGCTGCAAGCCCAAAACATGTATGCCATTTCGGGGAGCAACCTGATAGCCTTTTCTGCTCAAAACCCAGGCACTGTCACGGCTATGGTTCCAGTTTCGGGGATCAGTGCCGGTCAGGAACTGTCCGGCATCGATTTTCGCCCCAATACCGGACAATTATACGGCATTGGTTACAACCCGATGTCGGGCGAAACCCGCCTGTACACCATCGACCGCAGCAGCGGCGCCGCAACGGCAATTGGCACTGGCCCCGTGTTGCTGAATGCCAACATGGGCGAACTGAGTTTCGACTTCAACCCGACCGTAGATCGGATCCGGGTGACGGGCAGCGACAACTCGAACTACCGCCTGCACCCACTTACCGGCGCCTTGGTAGCAACCGACGGTATGCTCGCGTTTGCGGCAACCGACGCCAATACCGGCGTCGACCCGACCATAGGCGCCGTAGCCTACACCAATAGTTATATCGGTTCCACAGCGACGACCTTGTATAATTTTGATCAAAAACTGAATGTCATCACCACGCAGGTGCCGCCCAACAATGGTACCCTGAACACCCTCGGCACATCGGGCCTGAGCCTCAATACCACTGCCACCAGTGCCGACATGGATATATATTTTGACCCCGCTACGGGCCTCAATATGGCGTTCTTG
>JADLCC010000552.1 GCA_020847425.1 Saprospiraceae bacterium | reverse complement strand
TTGGAATCCCAAGTATGAAACGGTGTACGCTACGGACTTCTCACTTCGCACTGAAGACTTCGGACTACTTTTGCTACTTTTGCCTGCTTTTTTCACACAAGTATTTGGAATCGGGATAAAAAGTCGGGTATTGTCTCCATAAGGTAAGGGCAATACCTCTGCTCGTTACGTTGTCAACTATGATTATTCAGGGGATTTTACTGGGTATTTCACTCAGTTTTATGATCGGTCCGTTGTTTTTTTCGATTATTGAAGCAGGCATCGCGCAAGGTTTCCGGGCAGGAATAGCTGTAGCGATGGGCATCTGGTTCAGCGATGTGTTGTATGTAGCCGTAGTGGTCAGCAGTGTGGATTTGCTGGCGAGCATGACAGCATTACCGGGTTTTAAAATATGGGCAGGCATTATAGGCGGCTGCTTACTGGTAGCATTCGGACTGGGTAGTTTCCTGACGGCAGGCCGGCAACAGAAGCCGGGCGTGGTCGATGCCGGCAAAAGCCCGAAGGGTTACCGCTGGCAAACCTATTGGCTGCGCGGTTTTTTGCTGAACACAATCAACCCATTTACTGTTTTTTTCTGGCTCAGCGTCGCAGGCGCTGTCATTATTCCCAACGGCTGGAATGCCTGGGAGGCCATTTATTTTTTTGGAGGCATGCTCGGTACGCTGGTCATATCTGATACCCTGAAAGCATACGGCGCACGTCAGATACGCCGTTTTCTTACCCCGAAACATACTTTTTGGGTGCAAAAAGGCATAGGCATCACCCTGCTGGTGTTTGGTATTGTGTTGGTGGTAAGGGTGTTGTGAGGTTGAAAAGGGTTGATTAGGGTTTATAAAGGTTGATGAGGTTGATATTTATCCACTCGAAAAAGAAGCGATCTCACTTTTTTCGAGTGGATAAATATCAACCTCATCAACCTTTATAAACCCTTATCAACTCAAAAGTTAAAGTCATTTTTAAGCAAACTTCTTAAAAAACTAGATCAGCCCGTTCAAACTTCTGAATTTTGTGCGTTTTACATTTACATAACCGGATTTTCCCGCTTTATATTTTTTTCAAAAACAATTGACCATGCGCCTATTTTGTACCACTGCACTGGTTTTGGGGCTTTTCAGCAGCCTTATGGCCCAAATTCCAACGCCCAATTTCTGGACGCCTGTCGCACAGGAAGCAATTGTGCTGCCGGCATCGGCAAAACGCACAATAGAACCTACCGTTCTCAGAACATTCCAACTGGATTACAACGCGATGGAAGCCCTGCTGAAGCAGGCTCCGATGGAATTCACCCGGGAAGCCCGTGAGCGGGCCCTGCCGATCAGTTTGCCGATGGCCGATGGTTCCATGCGCGCATTCAACGTAGTGGAGTCGCCTGTGATGGCGCCCGAACTGACCGCCAAATACCCGGCCATTCATACCTATTCGGGCATTGCTACCGATGGCTCGGGCGTGATCGTCAGGCTCGGCGTGGGATATAAAGGTTTCCATGCTTTTATATTTGGCGACGAACGTGGAAGCAGCCAGTCTCTGCGCCCGTATGCGGAAGGTCAGAACAGTATTTATATGGCTTACAAAGTATCCGACCTGCCGAGTGATCCGGCACTGGAAGCGCAGTTAACATGCGGTACGGACGATTTTGGGTCGTATTTGCACGATGACCCCGCTCATTCGGAACATGCAGTATTGGCCGAACGCGAAGCGGAACCCCAACCGCTGAAAATTTACAGGGCTGCGATTGCAGCACAGGGTGAATATTCTATATTCAATGGCGGTACGAAGCCGCTGGTACTCAGTGCGATCGTGGAGGCCATGAATTACATCAACGCTATCCTGGAACGCGATTTTGGTGTTCGGCATCAGTTGATCGCCAACAATGATGAAATCATCTTTTTGGATCCCGCTACAGACCCATATACAGGTGAAAATGATCTTTCTTCCTGGCTGGAGCAAAATCCGAGCGCCATCAACCCGGTCATCGGGATAAATAACTATGATATGGGCCACGCATTTTGTCGGACAGGGGCTTTTGGAGTTATAGGCAAAGCTGCATTAGCCAGTGTATGTGATGTCTTGAGAAAAGGACAGGCGGCATCTTCTTGGTTTACGCCAAACAATGAAAAGTTTTACCTGACAGCAGCCCATGAAATGTGTCACCAGTTGAACGGCAGACATACTTTTAACAATTGCCCACCCAATGCTGATGCAACACAACCTGAAGGCGCCTTCGAACCCGGTAGCGGCTCCACCATTATGTCCTATACCAGCGCTTGTGGCAGTCAAAACCTTCAATCACAAGAAGACCCTTATTTCCATATCGGGAATATTATCCAGGTACAAAACTTTTTGGCGCAAGGAGAAGGTAATCTTTGTGGCGAGTTGATTGCTGCAGATAATAATTCGCCAACTGCGAGTACCGATATTCCCTCAATCGGCCTCTATCTGCCAGTTAGTACACCTTTTTTACTAACAGGTAGCGGTACCGACCCGGATGGTGATGAGCTCACGTATTGTTGGGAGCAATTCGATCTGGGGCCCAGCTCCACACTTGGGTCACCCACCGGTACGGCCCCTACATTTCGCTCTTATTTGCCCGTATCTACACCCAATAGAAGTTTCCCCGGTATTCAAACGGTGATCAGCAACAATCCTTCAGATGTGGAGGTTTTGCCTACCTACAACCGCCAGCTTACTTTCCGCATGACGGTTCGCGACAACCATGCTGGCGGCGGTGGCGTAGATTGGGTGGAAGTGAAAATGCAGTCGACCACCACAGCGGGTCCGTTTTTGGTGACTTATCCCAATGAATTGATCACCTGGAATGTGGGTGAAAACCAGATTGTTACCTGGAATGTGGCCAACACAGATGGCCCTTTGGTGAAGTGTCATTCTGTAAATATCCACCTGAGCACGGATGGCGGACAAACCTATCCCATCATGCTGGCATCGGGCGTGCCCAATACAGGCAGTTATTGTGTGGTTGTACCCAATAACGTGACCAACAATGCCCGTATCCGGGTGCAGGCAGACGACCATGTCTTTTTTGATATTTCCAACGCCAACTTTAAAATTCAGCAACCGCAAGCAGCAGGTTTTACCGTGTGCAGTGCGTTGAAAGACCAGGCTTGCCTGCCGAATGCCTATACTACAGAGATCAGCACTTCTTCCTCGCTGGGTTTCAGTACTCCTATTACGCTTTCGATAGACGGCCTGCCTGCGGGTGCTACGGCTACCTTCAGCCCGAATCCGGTACAGCCGGGTGCTACGAGTGTGCTGACGATTGAATTTGCTGCGGATCAGCCGGAAACAACGTTCACTACGACAGTTCATGCGGAAGCGGGTACGACCAAATCTTATGAACTGGTGCTGACTACCGTGCAAAATGATTTTGCCGCATTTGAAATGTTAAGTCCTGCAAACGGCGCTTCGGGTGTCAATATTTCTCCGGTATTGAAATGGAATGCCGTGGAAGATGCCAATGTTTATGAAGTAGAAGTGGCCACCAGTCCATCTTTTGCACCAGGCACAATCATTGCATCAGGATACGAGGTTGGTAGTGACAGTTTTGATATTCCCAATCTCCTGACAGGGGGGCAAGAGTACTACTGGCGCGCACGCCCTAAAAACGAATGCGGTGTAGTCGGTTGGTCGGGCCCGTTTGTATTTATGGTACAAATACAATCCTGCCTCACCTTTTCAGCCACAGATTTACCTAAAAATATTTCTTCCAACGGTACGCCGACCGTCGAGTCTGTTATTACTGTTCCATCCGGCGGACCTGTCAGCGATGTCAATGTGAAGCGGGTGCAAGGCAACCACGACTTTTTCGGCGACCTTGAAGTACGACTGGTCAGGCCTACTGGAGGCAACGTATTGTTGTTCAAAAACAGGTGCAGTTCTTATGCCGGTAATTTCAACATTGCATTTGACGATGTAGCGAATGCAGCCTTCAGTTGCCCGCCGCCGCAAAATGCCGCTTTGAGCAAACCTACAGAGCCCCTGAGCGCTTTCAACGGCCAGGATGCTGCCGGCCAATGGATATTGCGGGTAAAAGACAATGCATCCAGTTCCGGAGGACAACTGATTGGTTTCCAGATAGAATTGTGCTCGGGCGTTTCGCTCAATGCTCCGTTTATTGTTAATAACAACACCTTGCAACTGACATCGGGCACGAACGCAGCCATCACAACCAGCCTGCTCAAAACGGATGATGCCAATAATACGGCGGATCAACTGACGTATACGCTGATCACAGTTCCCAGTTCCGGTGTTTTACAGAAAAACGGGACCGGCGCCATGCAACCCGGCGATAAATTCACACAAACGGAACTCAATAATGGCGCTATCCGCCATTTTGATTACGGCTTTGCTTCTACGGACGAATTCCGCTTTGCTGTGACAGACGGCGAAGGTGGATTGGCAAGCGGCACCTTTACGATCCAGACGCTGGCATCGGGTACCAGAGATTTGCAGCAAAATATCGCATTCGATCTGGCGCCCAATCCTGCCGATGAATCCGTCCGCATTTCTTTTGGCGAAGCCCTGTCTTCCGATACCTACATCTCGGTTTACAATACAGCAGGTCAATTGTTGCGCAACCAGGTACTTGCCGGTGGCAATGTGACACTGGTTATTCCGGTCGCAGATTTTCCACAAGGTATTTACACCGTTGTAGTGGCGAACAACCGTGCAACGGGCGTCCGCAAACTGGTTGTCAAATAGTAAGTCCGAAGTCATCAGTGCGAAGTACGAAGTCCGTAGAGTGTACCGTTTCATACTTGGGTTCCCAATAATGAAACGGTACACTCTACGGACTTCGTACTATAGACTTCGCACTTCGCACTTGTATCCGGGCATCCCGTTTTTGTTTTTTTGCGTCAATGCTCCATCAACGTTTGTTGTAGCGGGTAAGAAATCTTCTTTTTATGAAAAACCATCCTTTTTCATTGCTTTTGCCGGCAGGTGTTTTCCTTTTTTGTCTGGTATATTGTGGCAACAGCCCGGTAGAAACCGTGGAACACCGCGATGAAAGGGGCCAGCTCGAGCGATTTGAGCGCCGCAAAAAAGATTACGCGAAAGAAGGCTTGTATCAACGTTTTGCGTCTTCGGGACAACTATTGGAGGAGGCCCGGTACAGCAATGACACGCTGCACGGCGAGCGCAAATATTTTTACGCCAACGGAACCGTTGAGAGTATCGAACATTATTCAAATGGCGTCTTTCACGGGAAATACCAGAAGTTTTATGAAACAGGCTCCATTCAGGTAGAACAGGAATTTGTGAACGGCGCTTTGGAGGGACTGAGCATAGCCTATTACCCGAATGGTGTGGTGAAAGAAAAAGTGACCTTGCGCAACAATGAAGAAGACGGTCCTTTTACGGAATATTACGAAAATGGCGCCCTGAAAGCCGAAGGCCGGTATATTCCGGGCGAAAATGTAGCGGTGGAACAGGGGGAACTGCGCGAATATGACGAAACCGGTCAGTTAGTGCGGATTGCGGATTGCCAGAGCGGCATTTGTCGCACGAGGTGGAAGAAGGAGTGAAAGTCTGGTTTGCCGTACTGATATAGTCAACGCAAAGTGGTTTTGAACGAAGAATCGGTATACGTGCCTGAAAGCGAAGACTTCAAACCATCAAACCCTTTCAAACCATTCAAACCTGACTATAACCGATAACAAATAACGGATAACAATAACCATGAATACTTTATTTACCCGTATTGCCCTTTGTTTTTTGCTTTTTAGTGTGGCTAGTTTTCCTAAATCGTTTGGCCAGGTTACCGGCGGGCAGCACATTTTTAAACTGCTGGAACTGTCTCCCTCGGCGCGGATGACGGCATTGGGCGGCACACAGATTACGGTGAAAGACGATGATGTGGCCCTGGCCGCCGCCAACCCGGCTGCATTGAATGCCGGCATGGATGGCCGGCTGACGCTGAACCACAATTTTTTCCTGACCGATATTCAACACGGTTATGTAGCCTATGCGCACCACCTGCCCAAAATAGGTTTTACCATACAAGGTGGCGTGCAGTACATGAATTACGGAAACATCAAACAGGCGGATGAATTCGGCAATGTTACGGGCGAGGTAAAGGCTTCCGAATCCACTTTCACCCTAGGCGCCGCACGGCCCCTGAGCGATCGGCTGTCGCTGGGCCTGAACCTGCGTTTTGGCGTATCTACCCTGGATCTGTACCAGGCGTCCATGCTGGCTGCCGATGCCGGTTTTATATACACCGATACGGCCCGTTTGTTTTCAGCGGGCCTGGTACTGCGCAATGCGGGCGTACAAATCGTTACCTATAACGACTTGCGTGAGGACCTGCCATTCGACCTCCAATTCGGCGTGAGCAAACGCCTGCGGTACCTGCCGTTCCGGATGACAATTATTGCACACCACCTGCACGATTGGGATATCCGGTATGACGATCCGAATGCGGCTGCGGACGATGTGTCCTTATTCGGGGAGGAAACCACCAAAAAAGGCAACGCAGGTGTGGACAATTTTTTCAGGCACTTCATTTTTAACGGCGAATTTCTGTTGGGCCGCAACGAAGGTTTCCGCATCCGGGTGGGTTACAACCATTTGCGCAAAAAAGAACTTTCCGTCAATAATTACCGCAGTCTCGCGGGCTTTTCAGGCGGTATAGGCGTGAAAGTCAAACGTTTCCGGGTAGATATGGGTTATGGATCGTATCACCTGGCGGGCGGCGTAGTGCATTTCAGCGTGGGAACGAACCTGAAAGATTTTTTCTAGGTATCCTTAAAGCACTTATCTTTGTACGGATTTGTAGCGCATAAACCATTCATATACAGTGCGCTACCTCCCCCTGAAGGCTCCATATTATGGCCATAGACATAATTTTTTTAGCAGTTTTTGCTTACGGTTTCTGGGTCGGTTACTCCCGGGGAATCATTGGCACTGTCTTCAATTTTGCTGCCTATATTTTCGGGTTTGTGCTGGCTTTCAAAATTACGCCGACAACGACCAATATCCTTGAAGCACTGTTTCATTCGGATAATCCTTCCATGTTTCTTGCGGCTTTTATTGTCAATCTGGTATTTATCATGTTTGTGTTGCGCCAGGCTGCCAAAGGCATGGAATCCGCTTTTCAGGCCCTTTACCTCGGTGTGATCAACCAGACACTGGGAGGCGCACTGATGGCCGGCGTGGGTATTGTTATTTACAGTATACTCATCTGGTTTTTGGTACAGGTCCGTTTTCTGAATGACCTTACGCTATCCGAATCCAAGTCCTATCCATTTTTGAAAGACCTGCCCGGCAAAGCCAAAAGTATTGCCATTCGCGCCAAACCTTTCGCAGAAGATATCTGGGGGTATTCGATGAACTGGATGGACCGCCTGGAACAATACGGCGTTCAGAAAACAGCCACCAAACCGAATATTTACAAAGTGCCTGATGACGGGAAGGCCATCGAAGACGATGGGCCGGAAAGTGTTCCAACCACTACCACCACCAGCCCGGCTCCAGTGGAAGACAGCGACGGGATTGAAGAATGAAGGTACTTCTGCTGGATAATTACGACTCATTTACCTATAACCTGTACGATTACCTGCTGCAAACGGGTGTCGAATGCGACGTATACAGGAATGATGCATTATCATTAGAAGGTTTTGAATCCCTTGATTTTCAGGCTATTGTACTTTCTCCCGGGCCAAAACGCCCTGCGGATGCGGGGCTGATGCTGCCGCTGATTGCGCGATCTTATCAGAAGGTTCCGATACTGGGTATTTGCCTCGGTCACCAGGCCTTGGGGGAGACGTTCGGCGCTCGGGTGGTAAAGGCCCGCTTACCGATGCACGGAAAAACAAGTGTAATTCAACACCGGGAACACCCGCTTTTTGAAGGCATTCCGGAGTTTTTTGAGGTCATGCGCTACCATTCTCTAGTGCTGGAATCATTGGAAGGGACGCCGCTGCGCAGTATCGCACAAAGCGCAACGGGTGAAATCATGGCGTTGGAACATACAGCGCTGCCTTTACTGGGCGTACAGTTTCACCCGGAGTCCATTCTGACGGCGTACGGCCTGCAATTGTTAAAAAACTGGATAAAAATGACAGTAAAACAACTTGAAAACTGACATTTTATCTATCATTGTGCACTTAGTACCCGTCTATGAAAAATATCTGGAAAAGTATCTTCATCGCTGTCAGCGTTATCCAATTAGCAGCTTTGATATTCCATCGGCCGACAATGGTATTTGCCACCAAACCGCTGTTGATGCCGGCACTGGCCGCCTGGCTGCTTGCTGAAACGAGGCCGGGCCGGTTTTTACGCGGCGCCTGGCTGGCAGGCCTGGCTTTTTCCACCCTGGGCGATGTTTTGCTGATGATGAAAGCCGAAGGCAAGGGTGAAATCTTTTTTATTCTTGGTCTCGGGGCATTTTTGCTGGCGCACGTTTTTTACATCGGCGGGCTTTGGTTTTTATTGAACGGGAAAAAAGGTTTTTTGCGCCTGAATCCGCTTTGGGCGGCGCCTTTTGTACTTTATTTGCTGGCGCTGCTGGGCTGGTTGTGGCCCGGCATTCCGGCCGGTTTGCATTTGCCGGTCGGCGCTTACGGCATTGTTATTACCACGATGGCGCTGAGTGTCATGCAGTTGCGGACGCATATCTCCAATCCGGTTTTTGGGATCATGATGCTGGGCGCGGCTATGTTTGTGTTGTCAGACAGCCTGTTGGCAATGGGTAAATTCGGCGGAGTAGCAACCGGATCCATATCCATTATGGCGACCTATATCATTGGGCAGGCTTTACTAGCCCAGGGTGTTATGCGCCTGCTGAAAGAATAACAAAATTCCAGGGCAACGCGTCTCTCACTTCTCACCTCTCACTTCTAATTCCTCATGCGTTCTTTTTTTGCATCAATCGCAGTTTTAGGTTCCCTTTGCGGCTGGTTGGCCTGCGGCAGCGCCGAAACGCCCCTCGATGCGAATACCCGGCAGGCCATCGACTCCCTGACTACGGCTGAAATACGCGTGCTGCGTGTCGAACTGGACAGCCAATGTCAGCGGGACAGGTTGACAATTGTGCCACAGATGGTAGATTCCATCAAACAAGTGCGCCTGCGGGAAATCGATGCGCAGTTGAAAACGATCCCGAGGTAGGTTTTTTTTACCACTGTTTTTTTACCACATAGATCACATAGAAAAACATACTACATCTATCTGACGTATGTGGTATATCTATGGTGCCTATTAAGGTGTGCAAATTAGTTTTGCTTAAATTTTTCACGAATGCTTGAGTATCAACACGAATAACCAATAACTAATAACGGATAACTACTCATGTGGTAAAAAAAACTACTCTTCCTTCTGCAAAAAACTCCCCGTTTCCCAGTCTACCACATAATGCCTCGATTTGGTCATGCTGCCTGCGATCAATCCGCCGATGGCCCCGAAAGCGCCGGCGCCGATGGCGGTGTTGCTCATTTTTTTATCATAGTCAACACCGTAAAACTCGAAAGCATTTTCACCCATTTTATTAAGTTGGTAAAAAGTGCCAAACTGGTTGATATACATGTTTTTACCATCACAAAAACCCCAGATCCGGTCGTCGGGTTTTGCCCTGCGGAATTTGCCTTTTTTGCCTTCGATCAGCAGCACACTTTCCCCGTTTTTTTCTTCAATCTGTACGGCTAAACGCGGGTTGTTATTCCTGAAATCCGTAAAGTTTTTATACGCCCCGATGACTAAATCCTGGTCTGTCAAAATTTTTGGAACCGTCCGCTGAACGAGTTCTCCCGCGGTCACGTTTGCAGATAGCGCCGTTGCCGTTTTCCAGTCGACAGAATCCTGTAAAAAATCCACAGCCGCCTGAAGTGCTGCGCGCAGATTGTCGTCGTGGTATTTGGTGATATCGGAGCCGAGTCCTTCCGTAAACCTGAATTTGCGGTCGCCGAGATAGGCAAAACGATCGCCCTGTTGCAGGAAAAATTCGAAATCGGCCGCTATGCGCGCGCCTTCACTTCCAATCAAGGTTGTTTCTTCCCAGAGGCCGAGCCGGCTCACCCGCAGCACGACGTTGGGCAAATCTGCTTCCGGGGGTAATTTGGCATTGAAATATTGTTGGAATGCGGTAGGCAGGGGCGCCGACAATACCATCTCCTCCTTTCGGTTGCCCATGCCTACCCGGGCAACACCCAGGCGCCTGGTATCAAAACGCATGTCGATCACCTGCGTGATGTTAAAACGGCGTTTGCCCACATCGAGGCGCGATTTGTTCAGTTCGAGTACCTTTTGAGCCGAAAGGGAGGCCGAAAAGCCGATGAGTAGGAATAGGTTGGTCCAGAAGAATGGTTTTTTCATATAAGTAGTTATTTCAAGGATTGGCGTATTATCTACAAACGCAAAAATAAAACTTGCATGATTCAGCAAGAAGGATTTATCTTTGCATCATCGTACTGATACATTAATACATTTTTGATGATACACACCGCCACGATTCGCCTGCCTTATTCCGATGCATTGCCCCACTACCGGCGTTTGCAGGGGAACGGCCCCACCTGTTTGTTTGAATCTGCTTCGGCGGTGGATAAATCGAGCCGGATGTCGGTGGTCGCGTTTGAGCCGACCCTGGAAGTTGTCGGTAAAGACGAACAACTTTCCGTTCGCCTGTTGCACCCGCGCGGCGCTGTTTTTTACGATTTTATAAAATCGGAATTTGCCGGTTTTGTGGAGAACGAACGCGAAGGGCGGATGCTTTTGCACATTCCGAAATTACCGTTTTTCGGCTCGGAAGAAGATCGCCTCGACCGCCAGAATATTGTACAACCGCTGCGCAGCATCCTGGCGCATTTTAAAACGGAGGATAAAAATTTCGTGGGTTTTTACGGCGCACTGGCCTACCAGTTTGTGTATCAGTTTGAAGATTTACAACACCAGAAGGCCTGCCCGGAGCCTGATTTTCATTTGTTTTTGTTTGACAATATCCTGTTATTCAATCACTTAACGCAGGACTTGACTTTGTACGTCACGCGGGAAACCGAAGATGAAGCGCATACGGAACTGGAGCGTTTGAAACACAGCCTTTACGACCATCAGGAGGCGCCCGCATCGAAACCCGAGCCGCTGCACATCGGTAAATTTGTACAAACACCCGACGACGAGACCTTTAAAAAACAGATAGCGCACGGCATTCAACTTTGCCATGAAGGCGAATTGCTGGAAATCGTGTTGAGCCGCAAACTGACGGCGCCTGTTTCGGGTAACCTGCTTCCACTGTACGAGCGCTACAAAGCCATCAACCCTTCACCTTACCTGTTCTATTTTGATTTTGGCGACGAAACCCTGCTGGGCGCCAGTCCCGAATTGATGCTGCGTTACGAAAATGGCCGCGCTACCCTCCGGCCTATTTCGGGCAGTGTGCGCCGCTCCGGCGACCCCATCGAAGACCACCACCTGATGATGGAACTGCTGAATTCGCCGAAAGAAAACTCGGAACTGGATATGCTGATCGACCTCGGCCGCAACGACCTGGCCCGCATTTGCAAGCCGGGTATTGAGATCGACAACTACCGCATCATTGAAAAATACTCGCACGTGACGCATACCGTAGCACAGGTCAGCGGTGTATTGGAAGAGCGCTACAGCGGCTTCGACGCGCTGATCGCCAGCCTCAATGCCGGCACGCTCACCGGCGCACCTAAAATTGCGGCCATGGAATACATTGAACAGATCGAACAGCACACCCGCGGCTACTACGGCGGCAGTATCGGCTGGCTGCTGCTCAACGGCGATGTGAATACTGCCATTACCATCCGCACGGCGCATGTGCGCGACGGACTGCTTTCGTTCAGCGCAGGCGCTACCTTGCTGTATGAGTCCGTTCCCGAAAGTGAATTGAAGGAAACGCGGATCAAAGCCGGAGCGTTTATGGCGGCGGTGGAAGGGGTGATGGAACAGGGATGAGGAATGAGGGATGAGGGATGACCGAGCGTGATGTCCAACATCACGCTCGGTCATCCCTCATCCCTCATCCCTCATTCCTCATTCCTCATTCTTGTCAGTGCCCAACCTTCTTCGATAGCCCTCTTCGCATCCAGTTCGCCCGCTTCCTTGGCCCCGCCGATGAGGTGAACTTTAATGCCCGCCTGTATCAACGGTTCCTGCAATTCGCGGAGGGAATTTTGTCCAGCACAAATAACAATGTTGTCCACATCCAGCACCTGCGGCTGTCCTTTCAGGGTAATATGCAGGCCGGCGTCGTCGATTTTTTCATAGTTCACTTCCGACCACATCCGGACGCCGCGGTTCTTGAGGGTGAGGCGGTGCGCCCAGCCGGTTGTTTTGCCTAGGCGGTCGCCGACCTTGCCTTTGGAGCGTTGCAGCAGCCACAACTCCCGCGGAACGTGTTCTTTTTTGGGTTGTGTTAGTCCGCCCCGGTGCTGGTAAGCCGTATCGATACCCCATTCTTCCCGGTAATCGCTGATCTGTTGTTGGTTGGATTCACCTGCCGTTCCGTCGTCCGTCAGGAAAATGGACACATCGAAACCGATACCGCCTGCGCCGATGACGGCTACTTTTTTGCCCACGGGTTTTCCGTGCAGCAATACGTCGATATAGGACAGCACTTTCGGGTGATCGATGCCTTCGATCTGGGGTGTACGCGGGCTGATACCCGTAGCCAGCACCACTTCCCGGAATTGCTGCTGTACCAGGAAACCGGCGTCGACGCGGGTATTCAGGTGCAGTTGAACCCCGTTTTTTTCAATCATTTTGCCAAAATACCGCAGTGTTTCGTAAAATTCTTCTTTGCCTGGAATTCGTTTGGCCATGTTGAACTGACCGCCGATTTCAGCCGCGGCATCGAATAAATGCACTTCGTGGCCTAGGGCAGCCAATTCGGTAGCGGCGGAAAGCCCGGCCGGGCCTGCGCCTACGACAGCGATTTTGTGCGGCGTAATCTGCCCGCTCGACTTGATCGGAAGCGTCTCTTTGCAGGCGCGGGGATTGACGAGGCAGGAAGCGTCTTTTTGCTGAAACACGTGGTCCAGACAAGCCTGGTTGCAGGCGATGCAGGTATTGATTTCGTCCGAACGGTTCTCCTGCGCTTTCCGCATGAAGTATGGATCGGCCAGCAGGGGCCGCGCCATGGAAACCATATCGGCATACCCTTCGCGCAGGATTTCTTCCGCTTTTTCCGGCGTGTTGATGCGGTTGGTGGTGATGAGCGGGATATGGAGTTTGCCCATGAGCCGTTTGGTGACCCAGGCATAGGCGCCGCGGGGCACCATGGTGGCGATGGTGGGGATGCGCGCTTCGTGCCAGCCGATACCCGTATTGATGATGCTGGCGCCAGCGGCTTCGATGGCGAGCGCGAGTTGCTCCACTTCTTCCCAACTGGAGCCTTCCTCCACCAGATCGAGCATGGAAATGCGGAAGATGGCGATAAAATCTTTGCCGGCTTTTTCCCGCAGTTCCTGCATGATTTCTACCGGAAAACGGATGCGGTTTTCAAAAGAGCCGCCCCATTCATCCCTGCGTTTGTTGGTGCGCGGCGCGATAAACTGATTGATGAGGTAACCTTCGCTGCCCATAATTTCCACGCCGTCGTAACCCGCTTCTCTGGCCCGTGCGGCACAGTTGGCAAAATCGCTGATGGTCGCCCGGATCAGGCGCGGGCTCATTTCCCAGGGCCGGAATGGGGAAATATGCGCCCGCAACGGAGAAGGCGCCACCAGGAACGGGTGTACGCCATACCGACCTGCATGCAGGATTTGCATACAGATTTTTCCGTCTTCTGCGTGTACGGCGGAAGTGACATTGCGGTGTTTGGCTACTTCCGACCGGCTGGTGAGTTTGGCCCCGAACGGCGCCAGCCAACCCTGCCGGTTGGGCGCGATGCCGCCGGTTACCATAAGCCCGACGCCTCCCTTTGCTCTTTCGGCGAAATAGCCTGCGAGGGCTTTTAGGTCGTCTTTGTGCTCTTCCAGGCCCGTATGCATCGAACCCATGAGGGCGCGATTTTTCAGGGTAGTGAAACCCAGGTCGAGTGGCTGGAACAGGTGCGGATAGGTCGGGTGCATGGTTTGGTTATCAGTTATTAGTTATCTGTTATCAGTGGGCGGCTACTCGGTTTTTTGAGTATTCGGATATTCGGATATTTGAGTATAAATGATTCGTTATCAGTCAGATACTCGAATATTTAAAAAAATCACACCTTTTCCAGCGCCTTACCCGCCCGTTCCAGCAAGTCTTCCGTTTTGGCAAAACAAAGCCGGATGACCTTGTCGTCGCGCCCGTCCGAATAAAAAGATGAAACGGGAATAGCCGCCACGCCGTATTGCGTTGTGAGGCGTTTGCAAAAATCCAGGTCCGCTTCGTCGCTGAGGTGGCTGTAATCGAACAATTGAAAATAGGTGCCTTTGCAGACCAGCGGTTTAAAGCGGGTAGCCGACATGGCCTGCAAAAAGAAATCCCTTTTTTGCTGGTAAAAATCGGGCAATCCGAGATACTCAGCCGGATCGGCCATAAAGTCGGCAAACGCGGCCTGCATGGGGTGATTGGCGCTAAAAACATTGAACTGGTGCACCTTGCGGAATTCGCGGGTGAGTATCGGGGGTGCTACGCAGTAGCCCGTTTTCCAGCCGGTGTTGTGGTACGTTTTTCCAAAAGAATAAATCGCGAGGCTGCGCTCGTACAATTCCGGATAAAGCAAAACCGATGCATGTTGCTCGCCGTCGAAAATAAGGTGTTCATAAACTTCATCGCTCATCAGCAGCACATTGGTTCCGCGCAGCATATCCTGAATTGCCAGCATATCGGCGTCTCTCAGGATCGTGCCGGTAGGATTTTGCGGCGTATTGATGCACAACATGCGTGTGCGGGGCGTGATAAGTTTTTTCACCGCTGCCCAGTCGACCTGGTAATCGGGCGCGTGCAGGCTGTAAATGACCGGAACACCACCCACCGTTTCTACCGAAGGCCGGTAAGAATCGTAACAAGGTTCCAGCAAAATCACCTCATCGCCCGGGCGGACAAATGCCGCAATGGCGCAAAAAATGGCCTGCGTGCCGCCGGCGGTCACGGTAATTTCTGTGTCGGGGTCAACTTTGACGCCGTACACCTGTTCTACTTTGTCTGCAATGCGCTCGCGCAGCAAGGGAATGCCCGGCATGGGTGAATACTGATTGTCGCCGCGTTGCATGTGCTCCGTGACCAGTTGTTGCAGCCGGGGTGAAGGATTGTAGTTTGGAAAACCCTGGGAAAGATTAATAGCACCAACCTGGGTAGCCAGACCCGACATAACGGTAAAAATAGTGGTGCCTACGTTGGGGAGTTTCGATTCGATATGCATAACAAACGATCTTGATTTAGCGCGCGTTTTTCCTCTGGCAAAAAAACAACACTCCCGGAACAATTTTGGAGATGTTTTTGATAGTTATAGCTTTCAATGGACTCCGCACAAACTTTTTGCAACAACGTTTCGTTTGTTATATCCAACTTGCATTGACAACATAAACCATATGTACTGGAAAACAAAAATCGGCTGGCTATTGCTGGCTTTATCCCTCTGCTGCACAGCGCTTGTATTTTCGCTACCCTTCTCTGATATGCCCGTCCGAAAGATTACTGTCGGTGTGGCCGCCGCCATGATTACCGGCAAAAGTCTGTTTGCTGTATCGGCTATGCTGCTAGGCAAACCGGTGCTGGAGCAATTGAAAAATCGTTTCCGTTTCTGGAAAAAAAAGGGGTGAAACGACCTTATTATAAGTACTTCCCGTACACCTCGTCGATGGCCTGCGCCAGACGGCGGTCTTTTTCCGTCACAATGTTACCTGCTTCGTGGGTAGTGAGTTGAATTTCAACCGTATTCCAGATATTGCTCCAACTGGGGTGGTGGTCCATTTTTTCCACTACTACAGCCACTTCCGTCATAAAAGCAAAGGCTTCTGTGAAGTCCCTGAACTTGAATATTTTTTGTAACCTATTCTTTTCTTCGTGCCACATATCTATCTAGAAGTGAGAAGTGAGAGGTGAGAAGTGAGAGGGCCTACCAGGCCTTTGCCTGGTGAGGATAGCGGATGACATAAGCCTCTTTGATGAGCCGGCCCATACGATCGCGCAGTTCATCAATGCCTTCCTTGGTGTGTGCGGAGATGAAAATATTTTCTCCGTAGTCCTGCTTAAGTCGTTCGCGCATTTCCGTTTCTATTTCTTTTCTGGTGGCGGCGTCTAGCATATCGTCAAAAAAGCGACTTCTGTACAGGTCAACCTTGTTAAAAACCATCAGCGTCGGTTTGTCGGCGGCGCCCAGTTCTTCCAGCGTTTTTTGCACTGTTTTTACATGGTCTTCAAATTGCGGGTGCGCCACGTCCACCACATGGAGCAGGATATCGCTTTCGCGCACTTCATCGAGCGTACTTTTAAAACTTTCGACCAGGTGGTGCGGCAATTTCCGGATAAAACCAACTGTATCGGAAAGCAGGAAAGGCATCATGCCGAACACCACTTTACGCACCGTGGTATCCAGGGTGGCAAATAATTTGTTTTCCGCCAGCACTTCCGATTTGCTCATCAGGTTCATCAGGGTACTTTTCCCAACATTGGTATAACCGACCAGTGCGACGCGGATCAGTTCTCCACGCGTTTTGCGCTGGGTCTGGTTCTGTCGGTCGATGTCCTTGAGTTTGTCTTCCAGTACTTTGATGCGGTATTGTACCAGGCGTCGGTCCGTTTCGATCTGTGTTTCACCGGGGCCGCGCATCCCGATACCGCCGCGCTGGCGCTCCAGGTGCGTCCACAAGCCGCGCAGACGAGGCAGGAGGTATTTCATTTGGGCCAGTTCGACCTGCGTTTTGGCCTGCGCCGTTTGGGCGCGGTTGGCAAAAATATCGAGGATGAGGGTGGAACGGTCCACGATTTTTACTTTCAGCGCTTCTTCCAGGAAATTGGTTTGTTTGCCCGTAAGGTCGTCGTCGAAGATCACCATATTCACTTCTTCGTGCCGCTGAATGTACTGTTCTATTTCCTGCACTTTCCCGCTGCCGATAAAACTGCGGTGCTCGGGGTGCGGGAGGCGTTGTGTAAACCGTTTGATGGCCTGTGCGCCGGCGGTATTGGCCAGAAACTCCAGTTCATCCATGTATTCATGCGCCTGCGTCTCCGTCACGTTGGGCGTAATGAGGCTTACCAGTACCGCGTGTTCGGGTTCCTTTTTGAGGGTTGCGGCTTTTTCGTTGAGTGTCCAGTCCTTCGCCATACATTAAATTAAAAGTGAGTGGTTTTATCGGGAGGTTTCCCGCAAAGATATGCAGGAGTCTAAAAGCATTTTCGGCTAAAAAAAGTTCATTTTTTGTTGAGGGCGTTGAGGAGGTTGAGATTGTTGAGCACCGGTCTGCAAAAGGGGCTGACCTTTTAAACAGGAGTCATCCGAATTTATTACCCTGCAAAATTGAAGAACAACGGCCGGGGCAGCTCACTTTTCCCTTGATGAAGTAAAAATCCATGCCAACAGGTTTTGAAATCAAGGATAGCCGGTTATATTTGCAAGACTTATGGTTGCGTATTTGCGTATTTGAATACGCAGCCTTTAACAAACACCGCTTCATATAATCAATTCTTATCCGAATGAACCTCCGGTACACTCCCTACCTGCGTTTCATCGTACCCTTTATCCTGGGACTGGCCCTTGGCGGCCGGCTTGATGAACCTGTACCCTGTCTTGGACAATTCCTGCTGTTCGGCGCTTTACTTGCTGTTTTCCTGGCCATCAGAAAAATTCCTTACCGCTACCGTTGGGTTTTTGGCGCCTACCTGTATGTTTTGCTCTTTTTTGCCGGCTATTTTCACAGCGTTGCTTACAACGAATTGCGCCACCCAGGTCATTTTGCCGAAAAAATAAATACCGATGCGCAGTACCTGATCGGCGTGGTGTATGAGGCGCCCTCCCACGGAAGCAAATTAAAAGTGCCCCTGCGGGTGGAAGCCATCGGCGCGACGCCGGATTCGATGGCGGCCATAACGGGTAATCTGCTGCTCTTTCTCGATATTTCAACGGAGACGGACAGTATCCGGTACGGCGACCGGCTGGGTGTTTATGCGTCGGTACATGCCTGCGAGCCACCTAAAAACCCGCACGCTTTTGATTATCGCAGGTATTTGCACTTTCAAAATATTCATTACCAGGCATTTGTAAAAAAAGATGCGCTGACTTTGCTGTCCAGAAATCACGGACACCCGCTCTGGCGGGCCGCCTACAACAGCCGCGACCGCTTGCTGGCCCTGCTGCGCGAACATTTCCCTACGGAGGACGAATATGCGGTCGCCTCGGCCTTGCTGGTGGGGTACAAGGACGATTTGTCAGAAGACCTGCGCCTGGCCTATGCCGAAACGGGTTCGATGCATGCGCTGGCGGTTTCGGGTACCCACGTGGGCATGCTGTATGTCGGGTTGATGTTCCTGCTGGCGCGCGTTCGTTTCAAAGGGCGCTGGAAACTGCTGGAAACCCTGCTGATTTTGCTGGCCATCTGGGGTTTTACTTTTTTGACCGGCGCCACGGCTT
>JADLCC010000551.1 GCA_020847425.1 Saprospiraceae bacterium | reverse complement strand
TTTTTTGAGGAAAACACCGAATTTTACTGGGACTTGATGGGTAATGCATGGCCGGTTGTGACCGACGCTTTTGAATTTGAGGTCAGCCTGCCCAAACAAATTGCACTGACTGCCGAAGACGTTCGCTACTTCACCGGCCCGCGTGGCTCCACAGCGCAGAATGCGGCCGTACAGGTATTTCCCAACCACCTCAGCGGACAAACCACACAAAGACTTCTGCCGGAAGGCGGGGTAACGCTGGCGATCCGGTTGCCTGCAACGGCCTTCCAGCCCATGAGCGACTGGGAAAGCCTGCGGCACCAACATGGTTTGCTCCTGGCGCCTATCCTGTTCCTTTTGACTGGTTTGCTGGCCGTTTTTATGGCGCGCAACCGCAAGCAACCTGTTATGACGGAATATTTCCCTCCTGAGGGGATATCGCCGGTTGTTGCCGGCGGCTTTGTCGACCACAGCGTGGATAACAATGACGTGTTGAGCCTGATCCCACACCTGGCCAATAAAGGTTACCTGAAACTGGAACAGGAAGAAAAAAGCGGGTTCTTTTCAAAAGACAAGATCACGTTTATCAAACTGAAGGAAGCAGGTACAGACCTGATGGATTTTGAAAAACAGTTTTTCGATGCGCTGTTTTCCACCGGCGACCGGGTAGAACTGGCCAACCTGAAAGATAAATTTTATACGCACCTGGCATCTATTCGGATGAACGTGAGCAGTTGGATACGTGACCAGGGCTGGTACGAACCGGATCAGAAAACGATGGGTTGTGTCACGGCTATAGCTGGTCTGGTGGCTCTTGGCTGGGGTGGTTATGCAGTTTTCGGGCAGGAAAACCTGGATGGAATTGCCCTGCTGGTCGTGGGGTTTGTTTTGTTTTTCCTCGCCGGGCGGTTCAACAAACGCACTGTGAACGGCAACGAAACCTACCAGAAACTGGAGGGTTTCCGGCAGTTTGTCAAAAAAGCGGAGCGCCCGGTGATCGAACGTTTGTTAAAAGAAGATCCGTTGTACTACGACAAAACAATGGCATTTGCCCTCGCTTTCGGGTATCTGGCGGACTGGAACAAACAATTCAGCGGGTTATTAACGCAGCCACCTACGTGGTACCACGGTACCGGGCATAGCAGCAATACCTTCAACGACGGCTGGAGCAGTTTTGCAGACAGTTTCCCGGATGAAGTGGATAATATCGGATCCGTGTTCAGTTCTGCTCCGAGCAGCAGTTCTTCGGGCGGCAGCAGTAGTGGCGGCAGCAGCGGCGGTGGTAGTGGCGGCGGTGGTGGCGGGAGCTGGTAGGAATGATGAATGATGAACGATGAATTTTTGGTGGAGGTGGCGGCGGTGGCAGTTGATAGTATTCAAATCACCGCCTGCGCTTCTATCTCTACCATAAACCCTTCATTTGCAAGGCCTTTTACGCTTACCCATGTGCTGGCGGGAGGCGCCGTAGCGCCAAAGTTTTTCTTTAAAATGTCACTTATGATGGGGCCGTCTTCGCTTTTATAATCGACTTTGTAAATGCGGAGCATTACAATATTTTCCAGCGTTCCGCCTGCCCATTCAATCGCTATTTTTAAGTTATCTATTGCTTTCTGGGTCTGGATTTTCAGGTCATTTGCGCCAATAATATTCATGTTTTCATCCCAGGCTACCTGACCGGAAATGAATACCGTTTTGCCCGGATTAGTCACTACGATTTGTGAAAACCCATATGGAACGGAATGGAATAATTCTTTTGGGTTGATGCATCGTTTGCCCATGGCATGTTTTTATTGGGTAAATATTATTTCCTCGCGAGTACCATCACGTAAAACCACGCGCCTTCCTGCAATGCCTCGTACTGCCGGATGCAGGCACGCACATTCGCCAGCCGCACCTTGTTCACGATCCTCAAAAACAGCAGCACTTTCCCAATTGGCAGCCATTTGCGGCACAAATCATGCAAATTCCGCAGGGAAGTGCGCACATTTTTGGTGATGTCTTTTATTTCAAAAAATTGAAAACCAACATGTTGTAAATACGCTGTGTGCTCTTCGCGCGTATCCAGATCCGGGATGGCCCAGGGGCGAAGCCAGTCCTCCAACAGCGATTCACCGAGTGCACTTACGGGCCGGCCGGTTCGCATGTAATCCGCTACAACCAGGCGCCCTCCGGGTTTCAGGATCCGGTATGCTTCCTTGTAAAAATGGACTTTGTTGTCGGCATGGCACTGGCTTTCGCAGGCCCACACCACATCAAAAGAAGCATCCGGGAAAGGCGTGTTGCAAAAATCAGCCTCTAAAAATTCGGTATTGGTGGAATGGCGTTTCCGGGCGTTTTTCCGGCAGTCTTCCAAATGACTGGCTACAATACTGATGCCGGTCACATGCGCCTGCCGGTTTTCTTCCAGCCAGAAACAGGCGCTGCCCATGCCACAGCCCGCATCGAGCACCCGGTCGCCCGGCTGCACGCCGGCCAGATCGGCCAGGGCGCGGTTCATGTTGTTTAAAGCGGCGCGGTGTTTATCGGCGTGTTCGTCGTAATAGCCAAAGTGCATGGCCACATTTTCCGGATGGTTCCAGATGATGCGATAATCGAAACGGGTATCGTCGTAGTAGGTTTTGACGTCCATACACAGAAGTGAGAGGTGAGAGGGTGAGAAGTGAGAGGGGCTTCGCGCTCGGCTCTCGCTTCTCACCTCTCGCTTCTCACTTCTGTTTTTACGCTGCTTTAAGGCGACCGATTTGAGAGCGTTCCAGTTTTTCTTCCGCATAAGCGCGGTCGACCACGAATTGTTTTTTGCTGTCTTTCGCGGCTTTAACGCCGGTGGGCAACTCGAACATGGCATCTGTGAGGATGGCTTCGCACAAAGAGCGCAAACCACGGGCGCCCAGTTTGTAATCGAGCGCTTTTTCCGCGATAAAATCGACGGCGCCGGGTTCCAGCACCAGTTCGATGCCTTCATAGGCGAACAGTTTTTCGTACTGCCGCAGCAAAGCGTTGCGGGGTTCGGTCAGGATGCGGCGCAATGCCTCGATATCGAGCGCTTCTAGGTGTACGACGATCGGCAGGCGGCCCACCAGTTCCGGGATAATCCCGAAATTTTTGACGTCCTGGTGTGTGATATACTGAAGCAGGTTTTCCTTATCTACCCGCTCGACTTCTTTTTTATTATAGCCGATCACCTGGGTGTTTACCCGGCGGGCGATGATTTTTTCGATGCCATCGAATGCGCCGCCGCAGATGAACAGGATATTCTGCGTGTTCACTTTCACCAGTTTCTGTTCCGGGTGTTTGCGGCCGCCCTGTGGAGGCACCTGTACTTCGGCGCCTTCCAGCATTTTCAGCATGCCCTGCTGAACGCCTTCGCCCGACACATCGCGGGTGATGGAGGGGTTATCCTGTTTGCGGGCAATTTTATCGATCTCGTCGATATAAACAATACCGCGTTCGGCCGCTTCTACGTCGTAATCGCACACCTGCAACAGGCGGGACAGGATACTTTCCACATCTTCCCCGACATAGCCCGCTTCGGTGAATACCGTGGCGTCTACGATCGTGAAAGGCACGTTCAGCAGTTTGGCGATACTTTTGGCCATCAGCGTTTTGCCGGTACCCGTCTGGCCCACAAAAAGCACATTGGATTTTTCAATTTCCACATCGTCGGAAGCGGATTTGGAAGCCTGCTGCAAACGTTTGTAGTGGTTGTAAACAGCCACGGACAACACTTTTTTGGCAGTGTCCTGTCCGATCACGTATTGATCCAGAAATGTTTTCAGGTCGCGGGGCGGAATCAAATGAATAGGGCCGCTGTATTTCTGGCTTTTTGGCGCCGATTCGTCTCCACGATCAGGGTTGACGCCCGCTTTGCGGAGTTCCTGGTCTATAATTTCCTGGGCTTTTTCGGTACAAAGTTCACATATCTGGCCGTCCATTCCGGAGACCAGTATCATTACTTCCTGCTCGCTACGGCCGCAGAAAGAGCATTTATGTTGGGTGGGTTTGCCGCGCTTAATCATGGGTACACTTCAAAAGATGGTGTCTGTGGGCTACAGACAGGTGAATGGATTCGGAGTTTTGGAAAAGAAGCACAAAGGTACGTTATATAAAAAAAACTCCCGTAGAAACGAACGCGTTTCTACGGGATATTTGTGCAGATGTCTACAAACGGCGCGTTTGCGGGTAAATCGGTTGATTTCAGCCCCCCGAATTACCACTTAAAGCACCTGCTGTAGCCTGATATTAATCCTTTTTCGCTTTTTTCGGATTGTTCCGATCCAGCACTTCATCCACCAGGCCGTATTCAGTGGCGTCCGCTGCGCTCATCCAGTTGTCGCGGTCGCAGTCCTGTTCGATTTTTTCGTAAGGCTGTCCGGTGTGGTGCGCGAGGATATCGTACAGTGATTTTTGCATTTTTTTAATCAACTTGTAAGAAATCTCGATGTCCGATACCTGTCCCTGCGCGCCACCCATAGGTTGGTGAATCATGACATGGCTGTGGAACAGCGCGCTGCGTTTGCCTTTTGCGCCGGCAGCCAGCAGTACGGCGCCCATGGAAGCGGCTAGTCCTGTGCAAATTGTCGCCACATCGGGCGATACGTATTGCATGGTGTCATAAATGCCGAGCCCGTCGATCACCGATCCGCCCGGGCTGTTGATGAACAACTGCACATCGCGTTTGGGGTCGGTGCTTTCCAGGAACAACAGCTGTGCCTGAATAACATTGGACACGTACTCCGTGACAGGTACGCCCATAAAAATAATGCGGTCCATCATCAGTCGGCTGAATACGTCGAAAGGCTGAATGTTCATCAGGCGTTCTTCAATGACGTATGGCGTGAATCCTTTGATATCAGGCGTAGTGGCATCCATGTACTTTTCAAGGTGCATGCTGCTCATGCCGCGGTGCTTTACGGCATACTTTTGAAATTCATTTTTGTCAAACATAATATAGTTCAATTTTGAGGCAAGTGTAACAACTTTTCCAACGTCAAGTTGTGATCCGAAAAAATGGAACCGGGTTCAGGGACGTTGGTTCTGATTCCGGCGATAAACGACCGCTTTTGACGGATGAACGTTTTTCAGATCAAATTCAGCGATCATTGCCTTGTTGCCTTTTGCATTTTTTGCTTGATAAACTAGCCAGGCATTGCTGCGGCTGTGCCGAAAAGCAAGCCTTTCTGTGCCAGCGTGGCAATAATGATCAGCGCGGCAATTCCGGTGTAAATGGCCACTTTCCGGTGTTTGCTGTTGTCATCAACGGCCTTTTTGGATAAAGTGCGGCCCATTTGAATCAATACAACGGCAATCAGCATGGCAGCCATGTGTTCTACTGCGAAATACCGCAATGTTGGGTTTTTCATCGCAGATCCCATGTCTTCAAAAGCAGCCTGGGTGCGCGGGCTTATGCCGTACAAAATGAGTCCGAGCAGCAATTGCAGGTGCGTGAAACCCAGGAGTGCAGCGCCGGATGCATTGTCCGCTTTTTCATAAGGTTTTTTACCCAACCAGCCTGAGATGGAGCGGTACAAAACAAAAACAAGCGCCGCCAGCAAGAGGTAACGGTTGTAGGAGTGGAGTGTGTTTAAAATTGTATACATATGTCTTGGAAATGGTTGAGAAGGAACAAAGGTAGAAACTCCATACAGGGCAGAAAGTTTTCAGCACTAGAAATTTAAATACCCCTGTGACCTATTGCCGGTTTTTCGTATAAATGTTGTATTTAAAGATAAAGAAAGATTGTTTTCATTTGGTTTTTTGGGGTTAGCCGTCCTAGCGCAATGCTTGGACGGCTTTTTTATTCTGCCGCAACCAAATTATTTCGGGAGTGTTTCATTTTTCGTTTTTCGTTTTTGGT
>JADLCC010000550.1 GCA_020847425.1 Saprospiraceae bacterium | reverse complement strand
CCTGATACGGTTGGCCGGGAAATGCGGCTTCGTGTAGGCGTTCGGGGCGCAGGGCGTCCGGGTGCGCGGCATGCTGAGTGATGTGTAGACACAAAGCCGTCACTTCCGGGCGTTTATTAAAAAGGCCACATTGCGTCCATTCGCATAAACGGCGCTGATCTGCAGCCTGCAACTTCTTAAATAACTTGATCAAACGGGCATTCATACGTGCAAAATTAGATAAATGGATGAAAGCCCAAATGGGAGGGTGGCTGCTACACCGCTTCGAAGGCAATTTTTTTTACACCTGGGAATAAGTATAATTTACTGATAATCAATATTTTTGATTTTTTTAAATTGGAATGATGCAATGCGTGTACAGGATGATAAACGCAATGCATAAGTTTGGGCGTTAGCAGCAATTTAGCATGACACTATCAGTTAGGCAAAAATCAAATATTCGACACTTTGTTTATTACTTAGTGAATGGGACACTTGACTTTGAACTTATACAAAAAACATTTGCCGACACATATCATGACACATTAAAGTCAAACTCCGACCTGTTCTATAAAACTGCTTGTGTCTACATTAATCAGGAGATCGAATTGAACCCTCAATGGCCAGACACAAAGAAATTAGGTAAGTTCATTTGTGACCTTTATGAAAACAGAGTTAACGAAGCAGATTTTGAAAACTGGAAGACAAATTTTGATACTCAACAAAAAGACTTCTCATCAGACTTTAAGAGTTTTACAAAATGGTTTATAGCATCTAAGACAGTTCCAGGCATAACTTACAGCGACTATATTGATGCCAGAGCTTCGTTTGTTGAACAATGTTTTGCAATTTGGGCAAATGTTGTAGAAATTGAACACAATGTTGTGAAAAACACTAATCACGCAATTGAAAGAGTTGAACAGTATATCAAATCATATTTTGTTCCAGGTTTTATTGACAACCTTGAAGAATGGGAATGCGAACTTCATATGGAATAAACGGCATATAACACGGGTTTTGCGTTAGGCGGGGCGAAAACTACCTACACAACGCAACAAGAAGGTTTTACCACAAAGTACACCAAGGTGTTTCACAAAGGTCACTAAGCGTAGAGTTGACCGCATTTTTCCAGAGAACTGCGATGTTGATGCCAGATAACTGTAATACTAAGCGTGATACATCTACGCTACGCTTAGTGTGGTTAAAACCTTGATAGGTAGTTTTTCGACAACTCAACATGGTAAATATTTTATCTTGCGTTGGAATTAATTGATTTTCAATAGATTTTGTGTGCATACCGTAGCCCAACCAATGCCAAGAGTGGCGCTCGGGCGTCGGTGGCTGGGGAACAGAAAGACCAAGCGAACAAAACGAAACAATCAAATATTGTAAATAATGCGAATCAGGGGTAAAAAAGTCTGCGAAGCAGTCAAAACTATGTGCCTATGTGTTTCAAAAAAAATCACGCTTGGCAAGTAGAACACATAGTTTTGACTGCTTCGCAGTCTTTTTAACCCGTGATTCGCATAAACTACTTCTGATATTGACATTATGACAGACTTTAAAACTCAACTTGACATAGTTGAAAAGGAAGTATATGCTAAACTCAAACCAATTGGCTTTAAGAAAAACGGCAGGACCTTCAACAAAAGACTTGACGATGGAATAATTCAAGTGATCAATTTTCAAAGCGGGCAATACCCTATTGGTCAAAGCTATGAGATATCAGGACTACGAGAAAATTTATATGGTAAGTTTGTTGTAAATCTTGGAGTTTGCATTGAAAGTCTTTACAGATTTCAATCATCGGCAGAAAATAAAAAGTATTACAAAGAACAGGAGTGCCAAATCAGAGACAGACTTGGAACACTACTAACAGGACAAGACTATTGGTGGACAATTACAGACGATAATAAGAAAATCACAGAAGAAATTATTGCCGGACTTGAAACAATAGGTTTTGAATGGTTTGCTGGCTTGGAAACAAAAGAGAAAATAATTTCTAACAATGGACATTTCTCTTATCGTTCTTCACCAAGAGCAAAGTTAGACACAGCATTAATTGTCTGGTTTGATGACAAGGAGAAAGGTTCGGAATTATTCAAAGAATATTATAATTCCATCCAACCCGTAAATTCACCACATAAAGACTATGTTAGAAAGTTGGCAATTGAATTAAAAATTGAACTATGATCCCCCTTTTTCTCGCTTTCAGGAAACCCGCCGCGCAGCCCAAATCCGCCCCGTTTTCCTCCACCCATACCACATCAAATACACCCACCCGCCAAAACGCAACGCCGCCGCCAGTTCAAACACGGCCGGCAGCGCCTGGCCTTTGCATTCCAAGACGGTTTTGAATAATGATTTTCTCTACCTAAAACCGCGTAAACCGCTCCGTGAACTCGTCTTTTTTGATCCGGGAAATAGGAATGCTCACTTTGTTGGGCATGACCACATAGCCGCCATCGCCACGAATGTAGTTACAGATATGGTGCATATTGACCAAAAACTGCTTATGGATGCGAAAGAAATCACCACCTGTCAGCATGGACTCCACATCCCCCAGGGTTTTAGTAATCAAATACATTTCTCCCGATAAGAGGTGAAATTTGGTATAACTGCTCTCCGATTCACAGTACATCACATCAGCCAGTTCGACAAACGTGTAGCCGTGAGAACAAGGCAAGGCAATTTTGTCAAAACGCCGGGCATCGGCGGGTGCGTAGAGTTGTTGGCGCAGCAAGTCGAGTTGAGCGCGTTCGGTGCGCTGCTTTTCGGCTGCTTTGTCCACCGCACGACGTAGTTCATCAGGATTGATGGGTTTGAGCAGATAACCCACCGCACTGAACCAGAATGCCTTAACTGCAAAGCGGTCATAAGCGGTCGTAAAAATGATCGCGAAAGAGACATCGCCCACCGCTTCAATCAATTGAAAACCATTCAACATAGGCATTTCAATATCCAAAAACAGCAAGTCAGGTTTTTGGGTGCGTATGGCGGCCAGTCCCTTTTCGGGGTCTGTGTATTTGCCTGAAACGGCCACTTCGGGGCAGACCTCCATGAGCGTAAGATGCAGGGCCTCTACGGCATCTGGTTCATCGTCAATAATGATGGATTTCATATTTTGTTGATGATTAAAGATTGGTATTTACAGCGGAATATCCAGGACAATTCGCGTCCCGGCGGCATTCCCGACTGCATCAAAAAGATCAACTGTTTCAGTATGGGCGAGTTTTCCAGTGGCTTTGAGGCGTTCGGCGGTAATTTTTTGGCCGAGGCCTTTTTGTTGAGTAGCGCTTTTGCTGGCAAGTTCGGCGGCGGCGGCACGGCCGATACCATTGTCTTCGATCTCTACACGGAGCAGGGTTTCGGTTGGCTGGCGGAAGCGCACCACGATATTGCCCCCGGTGGGGCGGTGCATGAGACCATGCCAGATAGCATTTTCGACGTGGGGCTGGATGAGCATACTGGGTATTTCCAAGAAAGTGGGGTCTATTTCGGGATCCATGTCCACTGAAAAATGCAGTTTTTCTTTGAACCGGAGACCTTCAATGTCCGCGTAAAGTTGAAGTGCTTCGAGATCGCGTGCCAGGGTAATTTTTTCGGTGCGGCTGTTTTCCAACACCAGACGCAGGAGGCTACTGAATTTCTGGAGGTAACGGGAGGCGGTATCTGTGTCGCGTTCTTTGGTGTAGCGGTAGATGCTGTTGAGACAATTAAAAATGAAATGCGGATTAATTTGCGCCCTTAGGCTAGCTAATTCGAGTTCCAACTGGCGGTGTTGTTGGCGTTGACGATAATTGTAAAACACGAAACCAGCACCGCCTGCCAGGCCCAACAGCAAAAACCCAAATAGAAGCCTTTGTTGAAGGTTTTTGGCATCCCTCAGGGCTAATTCTTGATCCTGTGCAGCTTTGATGACAGTTTGCTTTTGGGCAAACTCATGATTCATTTCAATTTGAGTAAGTTTTTCGGTATTCTCCTCATTAAACAGGGCATCTTTAGCCGTAGTATGTAGTTTGTAATACCGCAATGCTTCTGCGTACTGTTTTTTTTGTTCCGCTATGATGGATAGCCCGTAATACACCTTGGATTTCCCAGATTTGTTATCCCACTTTTCGGCAATTTCAGCAGCTTCTTTAAAGTAAGCAAGCGATAGTTCTATTTTGCCTAAGTTCAAATAGCAATTTCCCAACAGGTTTTTGATATCCAATTTATGGATCGTCATCATAGGATTTTTGAGATTGCGCTCCAGGGCTTCGCACCGGAGTAACAGATCTAATTGCGTAGGATAGTCTTTGCGAAACCCCGCCGTCATCGCAAGAGATAAATAGGTACTAATAAAATGACTGGTACTGACGACTTGTGGGCTAAACTTCAATGCTTGCTGAAGGTAAAGTTCTGCGCTATCCACTTGTTCCATTTGTGCAAAACAAGTGCCTATATTGAGCATACTACTGGCCATATTGGTAGAATCGTTTGCGCTGAGCGAACTCTGATAGCCTTTTTTTGACCAAAACAGCGCTTTTTCATTTTGATTTAAAGCCATGTAGTTCCCTGCCAGAACATGAGAAACAATCGCCAATCCAATATAATTTTTTGTCTTTTCACAGTACGTCGTTGAGAGTATCAAGGTATCCAAACCTTCATTGTACTTTCCCTCTAAGAGATAACTCACCCCAATAGCGTGAAGGATATTGGCTACCCATTGGTAGTTGGGTATTTGCTGCGCTGATTGTAATGCCTGATGTAAGTAACTTCTTCCTTCTTCCCCTTTTCCTTTTTTACTCAGGCATTCGCCCAGGCCTTTTTGCACGTTGATTAAAAGTCGCTTATCCGTTTTTGCATCCGGAATAATTTGTCGGTAGAGCGTAATGGCGCTATCCAAACGCAATTTATGAAGGTATATATCGGCTTGCCTTTCTTTGGCATAGAGTACACCGGACTTAAAGCCTATTGTTTCCGCTAATTGCTGTGCCTTTTGTGCTGAAACCAGGGATAACTCTCTGCTTTTAACAGTTGAATGTAATTTCCCATTGTATACATCCGCTAACTCAATCAATAAATTAACTTGGTGGGTATCCCGCTTAGAATTACCCAACAAAAGTAGCAAAGAGTCAATTTTGGTTTTTTGAGAAAAAGCCGGATTGCTTCCCAAGAAACAAATAATGAAAAAACAAAAAACAAAGAATTGGCGCATGAGTAGTGTTAAATATATTCATAAAGGTAGATATACCTACGCTACCTGAATGGCTCTTTTTAAGGACTGATCAAAAGGAAGCCCTCTATCGCGATACTTACCTTTTTTAACCGTTCACGGGTTGTTTTTCGCAGGTGGTTAGAAATCGTTTGTGGCCTGGCTGAATGGCCTGTTGTTTTGCCTCAACAATTCTAAAAAATTGATCATTCTAACCATTTTTAAAAATGAAAAAACACTTATTGATTATCCTTTTTGGATCGCTGTCTATGCTGGCTTTCGCTCAAACATCCGATGAATCGGACATTAAAAAAGTATGTGAGACTGAAACCCGCGCCTGGCTCGAAAAAGATGCGGCCACTTTTAATAATTGTTGGCAGCTGCGCCCCTATTCCCGCATTATCGTCACGACCGAAGAAGGCCAGACAATCTCTATTCGGAGCGACCAAATGGCGGCAGCAAACGTTGAAAACATGGGCGGCGGCGGCACGTTTGCCAATTCAAATTACCAAATCCATGTAGAGGACAACTCGGCCTGGGCCACGTATGACGAATTAAAAACCGATGCCGCCGGTCCGCACCCATCGTATGAAATACGCTTGTTGGAAAAAGTCAATGGTGCATGGAAAATTGTCGCCATGTCCGCTCATCATTACAAAGCAAAGTAGAAAGCGACATGAAAAAGTTTATAAAACGCATCGGAATCAGCATTTTAGCCCTACTGGGCCTATCAATCGTAGTGGCGGGCTCTATGGGTCTTATGGGCCAACGCGACCTCAACAAAACCCGCCCTATTCAACCTCAGCAGGTCAACATTCCGACCGATTCGGCTTCCATTGCCGCCGGCCAACGCTGGGCTACCGTCTTGTGTACGGGCTGTCATGGCGAGAATTACGCCGGTTCAAAATTCATGGATGTACCTGCACTCGGTATGGTTTGTGCGCCCAATCTTACCCCGGCTGGTGTGGGCCAATACTACCGCGATGCAGACTGGGTACGCGCTATCAGGCATGGCCTGAACCCTCAGGGCAAGGCTTTTGTCATCATGCCCAGCGAAAATTTTCAATACCTCAGCGACGAACACCTTGGTCAGTTGACCGCCTACCTTAAATCACTGCCACCCGTAGAGCAGACTTGGCCCTCCCGAAATTTCACTTTTTTGAGCATGGTCATGTATCAAGCGGGGGCCATGGGATTGCTACCTACCGATAAGATAGATCATCAAAGTCAACACCCCACTCCAGTGAAAGCCGATACACCTGCTTATGGCCAGTATCTTGCCAATCTGACGGGTTGTAATATGTGCCACGGTACGAACATGAAGGGCGGTACATCGCCCGACGTAGAATCTCCGCCCTGCCCCGATATCAGCGCGGGCAGTGCGGCAGGCCGCTGGGGCGCCGAAGGATTTGTTCGTGTTTTACGTACGGGCATCACACCGCAAGGCAAAGAACTTAATTCCAAATTCATGCCTTGGCGCGAACACGGACGTTTGGACGATGTGCAGTTGCGGGCCATTTATGCATATTTGCAGACCAGTAAGTAAATGTGAAAGGTTGTATCGCGCTCAGGAAACCCGCCGCGCAGCCCACACCCGTCCCGTTTTCCGCCATCCGTACCACATCAAATACACCCACCCGCTAAAACTCATCGCCGCCGCCAGTTCAAACACGGTCGGCATATGGCTGAAATTATCGGCATAATACCAGCCTGCCAGCAAGGCGCCGCCGCCGATGGCCACTTCGAGGGCAATAAACATGGTCGCCAGCGCCCGGCCTTTGCGTTCCGGGTCGCCCAGGTCCACCGTCCAGGCATTGATGGCCGGAGAAAAAATGCCGTTGCCCAGTCCGAACAAAGCCGAAGCGATGTACAACATCATCGGCGTACTCGCATGGGCAAAAAACAGCATGGCCACCCCGATGAGCAGCGCAGAGGATTTCAAAACGGGTTCCCTGCCCAGGCGGTCGGAAATTTTACCGGCAAAAAAACGGGTCGAAATGCTGGCCAGGGTAAAAATACTAAAGAAAATGCCCCGGTTGCTCAGGCCCAACTGGTCGCTCAGATCGGGCACCAGGGTCAGGATAACGCCGTAGGCGAAGTAGCAAAACAGCATGGTGATCGCTGCCGGTATGGCCAGCGGATCAAAAATATCGTCGCGGGAAACCTTTAATAGACTGAATTTAAACGGCTGCTTTTCTTGCAGGGTTTCGGGCAGGTTCATCAAAATAACGACCGATAAAGCAGCCAGTACCGACGAGGCATAAAACATGCTGTTGATGCCATACGCCTGCACCAGCCAACTGCCCAGCGGCGGCGACGCGCTCGCGCCGATGCTCAGGCAAATGCCCAGGATACCCATGGCTTCGCCGCGCCGGTCGATGGGCACAACGTCCGCCACATAAGCAGCGGTCCCGGTAGGTTTGAATCCCGTAGAAAATCCGTGAAAAAAACGAAGTGCGAGGAATCCGCCGACAAAAGCCAGCACCGGGTAAAGCAAACTGCTGATCACGCAGGCAAACGCGCCGATATACATAACGGGAAGCCGCCCGATCGTGTCGGTCAGTTTCCCGCTAAAAGGTCGTGAAATGCCTGCTGTAATGGTAAAAAGGGCAATAATCCAGCCCTTGTGCGCAGCCCCGCCCATCGAACTGAGGTAAGACGGCAACTCCGGTATCATCATGTTAAAACTGCCTGCAAACAACGCGTGAGACAAGCACAGCAGTAAAAACGGCCGGGAGTAGAGTGAGGGGCTTGTTTGCATATTTCTCAAAATAGGGATGAGGAATGAGGGATGAGGAATGAATGGGCCACCCACTAATGCTGCATTCCTCATCCCTCATTCCTCATCCCTAACTTTAGTCTGGTTCAAAGCCCAGCACAATATTAAACCGCGCATAGTCCGAAAACTTGCGCCCCGTCACACCCGGTTTGTCGAAACCTACCCCGTAGTCGAAACCCAGGGTGCCGAACATCGGCAGGAACACCCGCAAACCCATACCTGCGGAACGGCGGATATCGAAGGGATTGAAATCCTGCGCCCGCTGCCAGGCATTACCGCCCTGTGCGAAGGCCGTCACGAAAATAGTACTCGAAGGATTGAGCGATACCGGGTACCGGAGTTCCACCGTGTATTTGTTGAACACACCGGCGCCGAACGGATAGGCAGCCATAATTTCCTGCTGGTCGTAGCCGCGCAAACTGATGATATCGCGGCCTTGCAGACCGGTGCTCTGGTTGTTCAGACCGTCGCCGCCGAGGTCGAAACGTTCGAATGGCGTGAGCGGCGTTTTGTCCGACCAGCGGCCGAGGATACCGATTTTTGCCTGCGTTTTGAGTACCAGTTTGCCCACCAGTGTGGTGTACCATTCCGCGTCGATGCGCCATTTGACGTATTCGACGTAGCGGAAAATATCGTTTGTGGTGCCGGTTTCGTAAAAACTGGCTTTTTTAAACAAGGAATACGGCGGCGTAGCATTCATTTTAACGGAGATCAAAGAACCGTTTTTCGGAAAAATCGGGTCATTGATACTGTTGCGCGCCAGGGTAAGTCCGAGGTTGTAATTGTGGAAAATACCGTCGGTCAGTCGGCCGCCCCGGCCGTCGCCGAAGTTAAATCCGCCGGCATTGTTCAGTTTCAGCGTTTGTAAATCCAGGTCAGCGCGGAACACAAAGTTGTCGTCCGGGAATTTCAGACGCGTACCAAAACCAACGGTTCCCTGTACGATATCGAGGCTCTGGAAGGTTTCGGAACCGGCAAAACCCGAAGTAAAGCGGTTGTAAAAACCTGCTACCGTCAGCGAGTTGGGGCGTTTGCCACCCAGCCAGGGTTCTGTGAAGGAGGCATTGTAGGACTGGTAGCGGTCGCCGGCTGTCTGGCCCCTGATGCTGAAGCGCTGGCCGTCGCCCTGTGGCAGCGGGTTCCAGGCTTCCCGGTTTTTAATGTTCCGGATTGAAAAGTTGTTGAAGGTTACCCCCAGGGTGCCGATCACACCGCCGCGGCTAAAAGCAGTAGCGGGTTGATAACCGGCGGAGAGTTCCAGCTGGTCGGAAGGTTTTTCTTCCACGGTGTATTCGATGTCTACCGTGCCGCGTTCCGCGTTTACCGGCGTGTTGATACCGAGCGATTCCTGGTTGAAATAGCCCAGGTTAACGATCTCCCGCTGCGAGCGGATGATGTCCGAGCGGCTGAATTTATCGCCGGGGCGGGTAAAGAGTTCGCGGCGGACGACGTGTTCGTGTGTGCGGTCGTTGCCTTTGATGACTACGCGGTCGATGGTAGCCTGCGGGCCTTCAAAAATGCGCAGTTCGAGGTCGATGGAGTCGTTTTCAATGGATGTTTCCACCGGATCGACACGGAAAAACAGGTAGCCGTTGTCGAGGTACAGGGAGGAAATATCGCGTCCGTCCTGGCTGAATGACAGTCGGGTATCGAGCAATTCCTGGTTAAAAACATCTCCTTTATTGATGCCCAGCACCTGGTCGAGGAACTTGGTTTCGTAGAGGGTGTTGCCTTTCCAGACGATGTTGCGGAAATAATAGCGGTTGCCTTCGTTGATGGTGAGGTGCAGCATCAACTCGTTATTCTTGTTGCGCCAGATGCTGTCTTTCACGATACGGGCATCGCGGAAACCGACGGTGTTGTAGTAGGACTCGATTTTGAGTTTGTCCTCCTCATACTCCTTGCGCACCAGTTTCGACTTTTTAAACGGGTGTTTTTTGCGGTGCGTATTTTTCATTTTTTTGCGCAACACTTTGGTTTTCACCGTTGTATTGCCGGAAAATGATATTTCGCGGATCTGAATTTTTTTACCTCTGTCGATGATAAATTCCAGTCGGGTCGCATTGGTGGCGCGCTCGTCGGGGTAGCTGTTGATTTTAATGTTGGCGTCGAGGTATCCTTTTTCAGTAAAATACTCTTTCATGCCATAAATCAGCGAAGCCCGTACGTTATCGGTCAGGATGGCGCCTTTTTGCAGGAATTTGTTGATGATTCCGTTGAGGTCGTCGTGTTTGCTTTTTTTCACACCCACAAAAGAGTGGCGGGTATAACGCGGCAGTTCTTTTACGGCGATTTCAAGAAACACCAAAGTGCCCTGCGTGCGTTCCTGGAGGATCTGGACGTCGGTGAACAGTTTGAGGTTCCAGAGCGACTGCACTGCTTTGGAAAAAATGCTGCCGGGGATACGGATTTTATCGCCTACGCGGAAACCGGAAATGGCGATCAACGCGTTGGCGTCGGCATATTGTGTACCGCTGACGCGGATACCGCCAATTTCAAATTCCTTGGGTTGTTCGTAAGCGACCGTTGGAAGGATCGTATCGCGGAGCTGGGCATTTGCTGCTGTGATACCGGCGAAAAGAAGCGAGAGGCCGAGGATGTATGGTCTCATTAATTTATTTTTTATACAAGTGTGTGAATGAATTTCACACCTAATTCAATGAATAGTAGTGAAGCGCAGGCCTGTTTGCCTGCAGCCAGTCAATGTGTTTTTCGGGCGGAATTGCTATGGATTCGATTCGGCGAGCATCTCCTGCAAATTGGGGCAGAACATAAACATATCGCTGATAGACAAGTGTGTGCTGCGCAGTTTTTCAATTACCCATTTCTCCGTGAACTCGGCTTTTTTCTGATCCAGGGCGGCTTGCTGAATTTTGCCGTAATCCTGTTTTAAATCTGCTTTGTGCGGCTTGCTCCGGCTGACGAGTTGTACCAGCCTGTAATTGGTGCTGCCATCCTGCGTGCGAAACTCGAAGGGTTGCGAATAACCGCCCACACCTAGTCCGTCGATGGCAAAAAAGATGTCGGTATCCAGATCGGCTACTTCAAAAAAGGTATTGCCTGACCGCGGATTGGCTACCCGGCCGTCGTTGTGGAAACTGGACTGGTTTTTATCGCCGTATTTTTTCAGGGCTTCGCCAAACGTCAGGTTATTGCTGATCAACAGGTTGCGAATGGTATCGAGTTTGGTTTTGGCGATCGCCATGTCGCCGTCGGAGATCGAAGGTTTGACCAGGATGTGGCGGCAATGGATCAGGTTGCCGCGGCGTTCGATCAATTGTATAATGTGGAACCCGAATTCCGTTTCTACCACGGGGCTGACCTGATTTTTTTCCAGTTTATAAGCCATTGCTTCAAATTCGGGTACAAAAGTGCCCCGTTTTTGCCAGCCCAGGTCGCCTCCGGTCGTTGCGCTGCCGGGGTCGTCGCTGTATTTGCTGGCCAGTGAAGCCAGTTCTTCTCCGCCGTCTACGATACGGGTGCGCAATTCTTCGACAGCCAGGCGGGCCTTTTCGCGTTCCACTTCGTTGACGCGCGGTTTGTACACCAGTTCCCTGATTTCCACTTCCGCGTTGAAGTAGGGCAACGAGTCGGCGGGAATACCTTTAAAGAAGCGTTTTACTTCGGAAGGCGTAATGGTGGCATGGGTGGTAATATCGCCTTGCATCCGTTCGGCCAGCAACTGGTTGCGCATGTCGGAACGGGTCTGTTCTTTGATTTGCTCGATGCCCTGGCCATAAAACTCCTCGATGGCTTTCGGGTCCTGGTTGAAATACAGCATCAAGCGGTCGATACGGGCATTGAGTTGCGTTTCCACCTCTTCGTCTTTTACTTCCAGAGAGTCGAGTTTGGCCTGGTTGACCAGCAATTTCTGAACAATGAGGTTTTGCAGCACCGTGCAGCGGAATTCATCCGGCAGGGTGGGTTGCTCTTTTTTGCTGTAGGCAAATTGTTCCTGTACCTCACTGAGCAGGATGATTTCTCCGCCTACGGTTGCTACTACCCGGTCGATGACAGCCTTGTCATTTTGGGCGGAAAGAAAGGACGTCAACAAGAGTAGCGGAATAATCCGAAGTGTATTTTTCATTGAAAATCAATTTCGTGTTTTTGTTTGGTGTTTAGTTTTTGGTGTTTAGTGTTTAGAATGCTTCGCTCAAGCGTTACTGCCCCTAAACACTAAACACCATAAACTAAACACGCTATTCATTGTATAATTTTTATGTTTTCACGCCGCAATTCTTTCTGGTACAGGTCTTCTTTCCATTTCTCCAGAAGTTCCTGTTTGCGTTTGTGGAGGATTACTTTGGAAGCCTGTTCGCGCACGTATTCAAACGGCGCTGTCGATTTGCCCTGGGCTACTTCCACTACGCGGTAGTAGTAACGGAAATCGCCATCACTCAATGTTCCTTCGCGCCTTGAACCGACGTTGTCAGCAGTTAACGTGCCTTTGGGCAAAATCGCGGCGATCTCTTCCAATTTATACCATTTTTCATCATCCAGCAACGCTAAGGCAGCCCATTCCCTGGCGAATGCGTTCAGGTTGGCTATGTCGGATCCTTTGCGGCTGTACCAAAGTTTGTTGATTTCGGATTGAGGCGCCCGGGCGGGAAGTTTCAGCAGTTTGCACTTCAAAATGGTGCTTTCCAGTTGAAACTGATCTTTATTATTTTCGTAAAAAGCCTTGGTCTCCGCTTCTGAAACCGTGCTGTCCAGTTTTTCCGCAATGATTTGCTCTTCAAAATTGAAACGCACCAGGCTGGCCCTGTAATCGCGCACCAGTTCGTCGATGTTCAGGTCTTTCGGGATATTGCGTTCTGCTTCATACATCAGCAACTGCTCCCTGACCCACCGCTGGGCATAAGCGCTCAGAATCAGCGCGCTGTCTTCTTTCGATACACCTTCAGGTACCACACCGTCCAGTTCGGACAGGTACAGGGTTTTATTGTACACTTGAGCCAATGGCTGGTCGTTGGCTTTGGCTTTATCGCCGCCGCCGCAATGCCAAAAGAGTATGGCTATTGCAACCAGGAATAGGAGAAGGATATTTTTCATGGTTAATATGCTGCCCGAAGCGGCGCAAAGGTAGTAGAAACGGTTGTAAATTAAACGACTTCCGCAAGAATCAGCCGAAACAAGGCCAGCTGGTTCCTTGCCCTGATCAGGTTGTGTTCGGGATACTGGATTTTGTAATACACATCGCCCGCCAGCCAGTCCGTCAGAAAGCGGAGCGCCTGCTCGCCTGTGATCCAGGCGGCGCCCAGCATCAGGTGCTTTCGTTCTGCCGCATGAAGCCAGTCTCCGGTTTCCAATAAAAAACCTTCCAGCAGCGCTGCAATCATATCCTGACGCAGCGACACAGCAGTCGGGTTGTCTTCTGTTTTATCCGGTGCAAAAGTGCGCACCATATCTCCAAAATCGGAGAGGACAGCGCCGGGCATAACTGTGTCCAAGTCAATGACAGCCAATGCTTTATGTGTATTCTGGTCAAAAAGTACGTTGCCGGCTTTCGTGTCGTTGTGTGTGACGCGCAGTGGCAATTCGCCCGATTTTTTCATCCGGCTGACGGCTTCAAAAACAGGAAGGGCTTCTTGCATGGCCGCTATTTCAGGGCTGCTTTGTTGCACGCGTTGTGCCGGATTTTTTTCTACGATACCGGTAAATACCTCCCAACGCCGGTCCGTATCGTGAAATCCCGGGATCGTTTCGGCTAGTTCTATGGCTGGAAATGACCGCATCGCTCGGGCAAAAGCGCCATAAGCACGGGCAGCCTCCCAGGCAATTTCAGGTTGGACAAGGGCTTCCGGGGCATAACTGTTTTGTATAAAAGGGAAAACGCGCCAGTAATTGCCCTCGGGGTCCGTGTATAAAAGTTGGCCATCCAGGGTTGTAACCGGGTGAATAAGCTGGTAGGGATATTCCTGTCGGGACAGGTGATCCGATACTTTCCGGATGTTTTCCATCAATACTTGCGGCTGCCGGAAAATGTGGTGGTTGAGGCGCTGCAAAAGGAAAGAGCGGGGTATTGCACGGGCTTCAAAATCAATCCGGTAGGTATCATTGATGTGGCCGTTGCCGACGGGTTGGGCGCCCAGCCAGCGGTCGAAATGGAAAAATTGTCTTGATATTGATTCGTATGGCATGGTTTGATAGCGTATAAAGAAGACATTTACTGAAACCTAATAAGGGGCGATGCTGCCGATCATGACATAATACTGCCCACAAAATCCGCCAATCATGGTAGATATTGAAACAAGCCGCGCTATTTTTCCCCCACTAAATAAAAATCGAGCATGAAAAAAACACTTTTTGCCTTTGCAGGCCTTATTCTGCACATTTCAGGGTTGTTTGCCCAAAACGACGCCTGGCATATCGTCGCCGACAACATCGATCCGGCCAATTATTATGGCATCACCGTTGCCAACGGAATGATCGGACTGGTATCCTCGCCCGAACCGATGCGGGTGAAAGATGTGGTGCTCAACGGGGCCTACGACAATTACGGCCGCGGGCGTGTCAGCAACATCCTTAAAGGTTTCAATTTTGTCAATATGAACCTCGATGTGGATGGTCGCCGCATTGGCCGCAAGGATATTTCCGCGTACAAACAAACCCTCGATATGAAGGGCGCTCAATTGACCACAACCTTTGATGTGGGCGAGCAGGTCAGCGTAACGCACCGGGTAATGGCCCTGCGGCACCTGCCTTTTTGCGCACTGAGCATGGTGGAAATTACCGCTAAAAAGGACGTTACCATCACACCGGCTTCTGTTATTGAAGCGCCGGAAATACTACAGGATGTGCGGAATTATTTTTCTGAAATCGACCGTCCGCACGTACTGATCCCTTTGCTGACTTCCGTCGGCAAAAGCCCCAGCGGCAAATACACCGTGGCTGCTTCCACCAGTTTTATTTTTGAAGAAAAACACGGCTCGGAACCGGATTTGATCCACGAAGACTGGGACTACAACATGCACCTGTTGAAGTTTTCCAAAAAACTGAAAGCGGGTGAAACCTATCGATTTTCGGTAGTGGGCACGGTCATCAGCAGCGCGCATGTGGCCGACGCACACAACGAAGCCGAACGCCTCACGATTTATGCCGCGCTGGAACGTAGCGAACGCCTCTTGCGCCGCCACAAGGAAGACTGGAACGAACTCTGGGCTTCCGACATCAGCATCGACGGTCCCGTAGAAGATGCCCGTGCGGTGCGTTCCGCTATGTACCACCTCTATTCTTTTGCCCGCGAAGGCACTGCGCTGAGCCTGTCGCCAATGGGTTTGTCAGGCCTGGGTTACAACGGGCACGTGTTCTGGGACACCGAATTGTGGATGTATCCGCCATTACTTGTATTGCACCCGGAAATAGCCAAATCGCTGCTCGAATTCCGCTTTCAATTGCTCGATGAAGCCAAACAAAACGCATTTTCGCATGGTTACCAGGGCGCCATGTATCCTTGGGAAAGCACTACGACCGGCCAGGAAGAAACACCTGTCTGGGCGCTCACGGGGCCTTTCCAGCAACACATTACCGGCTGCGTCGGCTGGGCTGCGTGGCAGTACTACCTGGTCACCAAAGACAAGGAGTGGCTGCGTACCCGCGGCTGGCCTATGCTGAAAGAGGGCGCAGATTTCTGGGCCTCCCGCGTCGAACGCAACGGCCCCGGCCGCTACGACATCAATAACGTGATCGGCGCCAACGAATGGCAGGAAAACATCGACAACAATGCCTTCACCAACGGCATGGCTAAAACCGTGCTCGCTTATGCCACCGATGCCGCCGCAGCACTGGGCCTCGCGCCCAATCCGGACTGGATGCACGTGGCCGATAATATTCCGATCCTGAAATTTCCCGATGGTACCACCCGCGAAAACGCGACCTACGACGGCGTTACGATCAAACAGGCGGATGTCAACCTGTTGTCCTACCCGCTGAAAGTGATCACCGATCCGGCGCAAATCAAAAAAGACCTCGACTACTACGAACCGCGCATGTCCAAAGACGGGCCTGCCATGGGCAACGCCGCGCTGGCCGTATCCGCCGCGCGCGGCGGCAATGCGGAACGGGGTTATGATTTGTGGGTAAAAAGTTACAAACCCAATGAAGTGCCGCCGTTCGGGGTGCTGGCCGAAACGGCGGGTGGCACCAACCCGTATTTTGCCACCGGCGCCGGCGGTTTTTTGCAGGCTACACTGATGGGTTTCGGCGGACTGGATATTACGCCGCAGGGCATTGTTCAATTGAAAACGAAACTGCCCAAAGGCTGGAAATCGCTGACAATGACGGGGATAGGTGTGGAAAGGAAAACGTTTACGGTGCGCTAAAGGAATTGAGCAGCCAGGTGTAGAGGTTGTGTCAAAAGGCCCTCTGGGCCTATATCTTTGTAGTAAAGCCAAAGCAAATTTCATCCGGCCCATCGGGCCAGTATTTATTCGATAAAGATACCGGCCCGATGGGCCGGATGAAATTTGCTTTGGCTTTACTACTTGTTGATGCTAATAAGAATATGGAGCGACTATTATTTTGTAAAAATCCAATATTATGATCTATTTTAATGCAAAAAACTTCTTAAAAACAATCCTGATCTTTGTAGCCCTTAATTTCCTATGGTCTAGTGTATGTGCGAGTACATATGAATTAAATAGGCTAGGTATGTTATCGGGACTGGGCTTTCTACTTATACTACCCCTCTCTTTTTACCTGGGGCAGCAAATTAAGTCAGTTTTGGTTTTTGTTTACCTAACAGGGATCGTGATTGGTAATTTTTGTTTTTCATCTTTTATTTTATTGCCTCTATTTATGTTTTCGTGGCTCACAGGAGTGATATATGCTATTATAAATGCTATTTTGGTATCTAAAATTTTGACGTCTTCCTTAGACTACTTTTATGGAATCAGGCATAAAAAGTCAACGTTTTATACGACTGCTTTTTCGTGCTCTATGGCTTATTTAATTGCTTCTTTTTATAAAGAAGACTGGATGGCGATGTTCGGTTTGTTTCAATTTATGCTCATTTTTCCATTGGCGTTCGGGCTGAATTTTCAGTACATTAAAAAAGTAGAAGGTGTTGAAGGTGCGTAGTTTTGCAATTCCAGACTAACTGTCTGAAATTGCAAAAGAAAAACACCTGTTTGGCTCAAGTAATAGAACTGCTAAGCCGTAGCCACCGGGTCGCTCGAAGCGACCCGGTGGCTTGTTGATACGTCCGGCGGCTCTTTTATCAAAACCTTCGTTTGAAAACACCCGTAAAATCGCCTACCTTTGCCAACTTTTTTCAGTAAAAAAGGTTAAAACGAGCATGTTTCCAAAATACGATGTCATAGTAGTCGGCGCAGGCCATGCAGGTTGCGAAGCCGCAGTAGCCGCCGCCAACCTGGGGGCCAAAGTCCTGCTGGCTACCATGAATATGCAAACCATCGCACAGATGAGTTGCAACCCCGCTATGGGCGGCGTGGCCAAAGGCCAGATTGTGCGGGAAATCGACGCGCTCGGCGGGTATTCCGGTATTGTTACGGACCACACGGCCGTTCAATTCCGCATGCTCAACCTGTCCAAAGGCCCTGCCATGTGGAGCCCGCGCGCGCAAAGCGACCGCATGCGTTTTGCCGGCAAATGGCGGCAAATGCTGGAAGCCCACCCCAATATCGATTTCTGGCAGGAAATGGTGCGCGGCCTGATCGTAAAAGACGGGCGCATCGGCGGCGTGGTAACCGGCATGGGACTGGAAATTGAAAGCCATGCAGTGGTACTCACCAATGGCACTTTCCTGAACGGGATTATCCATATCGGCGAAAAACAGTTCGGCGGCGGCCGGGCGGGTGAAAGCGCCTCCAAGGGTATCACCGAACAACTCGTCGAACTGGGTTTCGAATCGGGCCGCATGAAAACCGGCACACCTCCGCGCATCGACGGCCGCTCGCTTGATTATTCCAAAATGGAAGAACAAAAAGGCGACCAGCCTGCCGGAAGGTTTTCCTACACCGATACGCCCATGCTGGAAAAACAACTTTCCTGCTGGAGCACTTACACCAACCAGAAAGTACACGACATCCTGCGCACGGGTTTCGATAAATCGCCCATGTTCAACGGGCGCATTCAGGGCCTCGGGCCGCGCTACTGCCCCAGTATTGAAGACAAAATCGATCGTTTTGCAGATAAGGACCGGCACCAGATGTTCATCGAACCGGAAGGCTGGGATACGGTGGAAATTTACATCAACGGGTTTTCTTCTTCGCTGCCGGAAGATGTACAATACAAAGCGCTTCGTGCCATACCCGGCCTGGAAAACGCCAAAATGTTCCGCCCGGGCTACGCCATCGAATACGACTATTTTCCGCCTACCCAGTTGCAAACGACACTGGAAACCAACCTGATCAAAAACCTCTATTTCGCGGGCCAGATCAACGGCACCACGGGCTACGAAGAGGCTGCCTGTCAGGGACTTATGGCGGGTATGAATGCCGCGCTGTCCGTAAAAGGCGAAGCGCCGCTGGTACTCAAACGCTCCGAAGCCTACATCGGCGTGCTGATCGACGACCTCGTGAACAAAGGCACCCAGGAGCCTTACCGGATGTTTACCAGCAGGGCGGAATACCGCATTTTGTTGCGCCAGGACAATGCCGACCTGCGCCTGACGCCTATCGCGCATCGCCTCGGCGTGCAGGGTACCGATGAGCGCATGGACCGCGTACGCGCTAAAAAGCAGGCGACCAGTGAGATCGAAGCCTTTTTCCGCAATGCTTCCGTCAGCCCCGACGAGGTGAATGGTTACTTGCAAAGCGTGGATTCCGCGCCGATTCAGCAAAAAATAAAACTGCACAATATCCTGCTGCGCCCACAGGTGGATATTCCAGGTATGGCAAAACACCTGCCCGAACTGGCGCAATTTCTTTCGCCCTACGAAAAAGAATTCATGGAACTGGCCGAAATCGGCATGAAATACGCCGGATACATTCAGAAAGAAGAAGAACTGGTGGCTAAAATGACGCGCCTGGAGGATCTGCACCTGCACGCCGATTTTGATTACAAATCCATCACCGGGCTTAGCATCGAGGCCAGGGACAAACTGTCGCGCATGAAGCCGCGCACGATCGGGCAGGCGAGCAGAATTTCAGGAGTGAACCCGGCGGATGTGAGTGTGTTGCTGGTGCATTTGGGACGGTAAACGTGAGTTGTGAGTCGTGAATCGTGAGTGGCATCCAGATTGAAGAAAAGTGAGTACTTGCTTCAATCTGGATGCCACTCACGATTCACGACTCACAACTCACGTTTACCGCACCATCGCCACCGGCATCTTCGGATCATACGTCCCTTTAATGACCGGGCTTTGTCGGTTGCCGGTGTAATCCCGCACATTGCGCGCAATAAAATCGAACAATTCTTCTACGGATACCACCTTGTCCTTGTTTTCATCGGCTTCCCCTTTGAGGCCGCGGATCAGGAAATGGCTGAACACACCCTGCCGCAGGCCGGAGGACTCCAGAGAGGTTTCATCGGCTTTAGAGGACATCAGCAGCGCGGTACCGGAAACGGATTTGGCCAGTGTTTGGTAGTATTGCGACAGTACAGGTTCCGTTTCACCGCTGCGCATGGCGATCAGGCTGCCGGAGTGGCAGGCGTCGGCTAGGCAGAGTTTAAATTTTGCTTTGGATTTATTGAAAGCCGCAGCGATTTCTTCGTGGGCGATTTTGTTGTTGAATCCGTCGAAGTCGATGGGCAGGAAAGAGCCGTTGAGGCCGTGACCGGAGAAGTAAAAAATGACCAGGTCGTTGGGGCCCGCCATGGAGAAAATTTCATCCATATTGCCCAGAATATTGTCGCGGGTTGCTTCTTCGTCGATCAGGATACGCACCTGTTCATCGGCCAATGCGCCGCCTTCCACACTTTTCAGGAATGCATAAAAACGATAGGCATCGTCGTCGGTATATCGCAGCACCGGCATGTGGTCGTAAGAAGCGACGCCGATCACGATAGCCCACACTTTGGTTTGGGAAAAGGGTGAAGCGGCGGCGACAGGCGCTTCCGCAACTTTTGTGGGTTGATAATCATCGGGTTGTTCTTTTCCGGTGTATTCGCCATTGCGCCAGAAACCGTCTACTACGATCCCATCGCGCAGCGTGAGCGAACCTTTGCCACCGAATGCGCCTTCAAACCATTCCCCCTGGTACAGGTCGCCGTTGGCATAGGTGCAGGTGCCGAAACCGTGGGGCAACTCATTTTTGAATTCGCCGATGTATTTGGCTGAACCGGCTTTGTAAAAATAGGTGCCGACGCCGTTTTCGCAATTGCCTTGTACGCAGCCCACTTTGCCACTTTCGGCGAGGCTGCCGCCGATAAATTCACCTTGTTTCCACTCGCCGCTTTCTTCGCCGCCGATTTTCAGGTAGCGGGTACCGTGGCCATGGGGGTAGTTTTCCGAAAAATTGCCGACATAACGGTCGCCGCTGGCAAACCAGAAAGAACCAGGGCCGTCAAATTTGCCATTGGCAAAATTGCCTTCATATTTGCTACCGTCAGGATAAGCATAAACCCCCATGCCGTTTTTACAATCGCCGGCAAGGCAGCCCGACTGGATATTGGTGCCGTCGTCCTGGCGTTCTTCCTTTTTTTTGGCGATATATTCTTCGAGCACAATACCCTGTTCATCTACCGGTTTGCCTTTTTTCCAGATGCCCGTACGGGTCGTGCCGTCGGAGTAGGTTTTGGTGCCTTTTCCTTCCGGGTAGCGGTTTTTCCATTCGCCGCTGTATTTGCTGCCATTGGTGTAGTAACAAACGCCGATGCCGTGGATTTCACCGTTCTTGAAGTCGCCGATATATTTTGCGCCGGAAGGATATTGGTAAGTCCCTTTGCCATTGGTACAATTGCCGGAAACGCATTGAGCGGAAAGGGCCTGGGCAAAAACCATTAATATTACAAAAGAAAAAACCTGTTTTAACATGTCAACCGCTGGGTGGTGTTATGAATCGGGATGCCGGGATTGGGAGTAGCAAGTCTATAAACTTATCAAAGCGGAATTTAGTACGTCGGCGACCAACTTAATACATACCCCAAAACAGCCTGAGTCCCCCACATCTGACACGCGAGGGACCCAGGGCACTGTTCTATGGTTTCCGAAGTCTGTTTATCTTATGTTTCCAGTAAGTGGCACACGGATTGAAAGGATGAGACACGGATTATTAAGATATGCAAAAAAATCCGTGTCTCATCCTTTCAATCCGTGTGCCACCGAATAAATCCCATAATTTATCTCAACACAAAGTCGCCGTAACTCAGCCGGGCTTTCACTACGCCGCGCGCATTGGCATCGCCTACAAATCCTTCCACGCTTTCACGGGCGCCCTGGTCGTTGCGCCGGCGAATTGTTGCGCCGGAGGGGGTACGCATTCCGGTGTAATTACCTTCTGCATCGAAGCGGAACATGGCGCCGCGTTCGGCAGCGATAATTACGTCCGTGTATTTTCCGATAATATTTACGCCGTTGAAATTGCGCCCCAGCGACTCGATTTTCAGGCTGCCATAACACATATCGGCGTCGACGGCTTCACCGATATTGGCGATGCGAACATCGGTATATTGTGTGGTGAAATAGGCTGCGTGGGCTTTTTGTATTTTCAGGTCGGAATATTTGGTTTGCAGGCGCAGGTCTTCCAGGCTGCCGAAAACCAGTCCGTCATTCATCGAAGTGAGGCGCACAT
>JADLCC010000549.1 GCA_020847425.1 Saprospiraceae bacterium | reverse complement strand
GGCGCGGGGAAGAGGTCGACGGTGATGGTATGCGTTGAATCACAGCCGTTTATGTTCGGGTTTGTTTGCTGAAACGTCCCGGCTGTGGATACAAAACTGCCAAAAACGAATGTGGAATCTCCGGGGCAAATCTGCCGTTGTTCCTGTGTGTTTTGCGGGGTGGGGAAGAGGTCGACGGTGATGGTATGCATTGAATCACAGCCGTTTGTATTGGGGTTTATTTGCTGAAACGTCCCTGCGGCGGAGACAAAACTGCCAAAAACGAGTGTGGAATCTCCGGGACAAATCAGCCGTTGTTCCTGGGTGTTTTGCGGGGCGGGAAAGAGGTCGACGGTGATGGTGTGCATTGAATCACAGCCGTTTATATTGGGGTTTATTTGCTGAAACGTCCCTGCGGCGGAGACAAAACTGCCAAAAACGAGTGTGGAATCTCCGGGACAAATCTGCCGTTGTTCCTGGGTGTTTTGCGGGGCGGGAAAGAGGTCGACGGTGACGGTGTGTGTGGAATCACAGCCGTTTATATTCGGATTTGTTTGCTGAAACGTTCCGGCTGCGGAGACGAAATTTCCAAAAATGAGTGTGGAATCTCCGGGGCAGATCTGCCGGATTTCCGAACTTGTGTCAGCAGGCAAAATGCCCACCATTACCACGATCGTAGAATCGCAGCCAAGCGTGGAAGTGTATTGAAAAGTCTGGCTGCTACCGGCCGGAATACTTTGTCCGTCAAATACATACGAGTCTCCGGCACATGCGCTTGCCTGCAAGGTTTGCATGACCGCATTCGAAAAAACCTCGACCGTATCGCGCCGCACATTGGCACAAAAATCGGTGGCTTCCACCCAATATTTGCCGGAGGCAAAAGCCGTAAAAAGCGGCGCTGTGGACCCGTCCTGCCACAAAAAAGTAGCAAAACCATTTCCGGCAATAAAAGTGTGGCCTCCCGGCGGGCACCCCGTCCGATCCGGGCCCAGGTTCAAAGTAGGTTTGGGGTATCCGTTGAATTGAATATGATTGTTCTGGTAATTGCATTCAGGTGTATAAAATACCAGGTTGCCGGGCAGCGGAATCTGCGTATCGCCGGCGTCATTGAGCAAAAAATAAAAAGTAATGGGCGCATTCGGCAGTGTGACGTTGAAAATCAAGCAACTGTCCGGCTGAAACGGCGTAGTGCGCACCAGGTAAGTGCCGCCCCTGATGGCATTGCCGGAAAAAGGATTGCCGAACCTGTAAAATGAAAGGAACATGCTGTCGCGGAAGGGTATACTCCCTTTATTGCAGATACGCATCGTAATGTTTAACGAAGTGCCGTTGCAGGATTTGCTCACCAGTTCAAGTTGGAGGTCGGCTGTGGGTAAATATGCATGAACAGGCCTGCCATATTTCGGAGCCTGAAAACCGAACATGTTCAGCGGCCGCTTTCCGCTTCCGGCGGGTATCTGGAGATGGCCTTCCTGCTGTACGATCGGCACTGTCAGGTCGTCGTTGATATTGACGACATTATAGGAATGTTGGTTCCATATGTCCCGGGCGGGCATCCAGGCACGGTGGTTTTGGCGGTTGGATTCCAGGACATAAAGCGATCCGTATGGGGAGTACTCGAGGGTATTGGGATCTACTTTTCCACCGATGACCACGATTTCCGCTTCATCATCCGCATCCACATCCGCTATCACGGCCATTGAATTGTTGCCTTGTGCCATACTATTGTATGAGGCCAGGCTTCTGTTGCTGCCCGATAAGCCGGCCGGAAAAGGACTTCCGCCACCGTATAAGATATGCACCCCCGGATCATTCTGAAATACCAGTTCATTTACGCCATCATTATTAAAATCGAAGATGGTAGCACCGCTATGTTGAAACAGACCTTGCGTCGGCACCGACCACCAGATAGGATTCGCCGGATTATTGGCTGCATGAAGGTTGTAGCAGTTGAGCCTTCCGTCATTGGTATTCATGATTTCGGGCCAGTCCTCCGCAAATCCCATTTGCGTGTCGTCGTACACATTTCCAATCGTGATGATACCGGTTTCTTCATGATTCAGAGGAGTCAGATTGGGATTGACCATGAATCTCCAGTATCCCGTTTTATCCCAGACATATACGCCGGAGGGGTCATCCAGGCCGTTTATGGGGCCTCCCAGATCCAGTTTGCCTGCCACTACCACGTCCAAAATTCCGTCCAGATTGACATCGGCAACGGCGGTGGAGCCATCCGAAAAGTTCTGTCCCGAACTTGCCCTGATGTTTCGTTGAATTTTTATTTGTACGCCGTCGCCGTCATTGGGATCCAGATCGATGGAATAGATCACAAAACCGGCGGCGATTTCGAGCCCGTTGCAGTCAGGATCGCCACCGCAATCGGCAGGATCGAGCAGGTCTGCGGCAAAAGAATTGTAAAAAGTATGGAAAAACAGCCACGCCCCAGCCGGCCCGGTCCCTTTCAGTACCCTTCTTAACTGGGGTGTTCCGGGGTTGCTAAAATCCAGGGCATACACCTCATTGCCCACATATATTTCTGAAATGCCGTCCGAATCGAAATCTGCTGCGTACAGATGTACAAATTCGCTACCGACCGCCTCCGTTGAAATGACCCATAACTGCATAGCCGGATTGGCAGCCGGGTCATACCCATGGTATATCCGGATATGTTTTTCATCATCCAGCATAAATAATTCGACGTCGCCATCCCGGTCCAGGTCGGCGATACTGGGATCTGAAAAACTTCCCGGCACTGTCATCCTCGGCGGGTTATTCTGATCGCTTCCATCGCCTTTATAGAATACCATTTCCGTATTAAGTGTAGTGAGGATATTAACCGCCTTGAACACAATAATTTCCGGAATACTGTCCTGCGCAGGATTCAGGTTGCCGACGAGCGGCGTTACCCAGGAGGCGAAATCATCCTGCGGACTAATCCAGGCGGCCTGCATCCCGAAACTGGAAGACAATGATGTAACGACGCAATCCGGCGCCGTGTCGCAGGGACAATCCTGGACATCATAACAATCGATCAATCCGTCGCCATCGTCGTCGAGTTCGTTGTCGCAGATTTCGGTCGCCGACAGGATTGCTGCCGGGTTGGCCTGGGAAAAAAGGTTTACTTGGAAAAAAACGAACAGCAGTGCGGTTGAAATTTTCATTGTCCGAAATTTCGGGAGGATCGGGTTAGGATGTGCGGATTATTGCGGAGATGGTCCTCACCCCCCCGGCCCCCTCTCCGTTGGGTGTGGTTAACCCATAAATAGGGTAGTTTTGTAAACGATTAAAATGCCTTTTGCTGGGTTCTGCTACGCCCCCTCGTAGCGTGATGGGAACGCGGATGACACGGATTTTGCGGATTAAAACGGATTTTTTTTGGCCTGACGGCCACTTATTTTTGATTTTTAGCGGATTCCGCCTTCGGCGGACCGTAGCGTAAATCGACTTCTTGTATAAATCAGGCAAATATTTATGTACAATTTATGGTTTCCGTTTCATCTCTGACGCCTCTGTATCCGCCCGCCGGAGGCGGGGTTTAATCCGTAAAAAATCAAAAACGAGTGGCCGTCAGGCCACTAAAAATCAGTTTAAATCTGCAAAATCTGTGTCATCCGTGTTCCCATCACTCTACGAGGGGCGTAGCCGACCAAATCTAAAAACATACACAAAATACCCAGACTTATGGGTTAACCTCACCTCCATTGGAGAGGGGGCCGGGGGGTGAGGACTACTTCACCCTTTTCACGTAAATGAACTTGGGTCCTTGTTCCACTACCGTGAGTGGATCGGTATTTTGTGCCCGATCGGCCCTCGGATGCGGCTGGATCACGCCGTTTTTCACCACAAATGTATACTGTAAGGTTTTTTCCACACCAGCCTTGTCTTTCAAAAGCAAGTCGAGGGTGTAATTTCCGTCTTTCAGTTCGTCTTTTTTGAGAAATTTTTTGGAACCGGCTCCCGTACCGGTGGCTACGACAGGGTATGCAAACATGGTAGCATCAAATTTCATCCATTTGCCGTTGCGGGTTTGAATACCTGCGTATTCAAATCCGTTGCCCACATTCTGAATCCTGTGCGCGCCGGCCATTTTACCGTCTCGGTACATTTTGATCAGGAAATCGTATTGTTTTGAATTGTCCCAGACAGATTGGTTGGTGATGGTAGTACTGGCATCCGTCAGGTAAAAATTGAAAATGAAATCGTTGTCGGGGCCGAATTCCACCCGTCCCCATTCTTCCCAGGGGCCTTTCAGGAAATACAAATCATGCACTGACGCATACGGATCGGGGTTGGTCTTTTTTTCTACACTGAACGGGTAGGTGTAAAAGTGTTTGGTACCTGCAAAAAAGCGCAACTCGTAACTGCCTTCCTTAACGGTGACAGAGAATGCGTAATTTTTACCCGTCAACTGTTCCATTTCATAAAAAGGAAGAATCGACGCTTTGGCGCCGTAGTGGAGGGTGCCTTTGATCGCGCCTGTCGTGATATCTACCACTTCCATGCGCAGGAGGGGGACCGGGTTGGCATATCCGGCGTAGTTGACCGCCTCGCCGCTTTTGGTTTTTTTGGGTAAAAATGATACATCCAGGTTGTTGAGGTACATCTGTCCGTTAGTGATGTTGTAATACCAGCAGTCGTTGTTGAGCAAGGATGACCACATGATGGCCGGCTGGAAGGGCTCGGAGTCAAAATCCAGTTCCACCACCGAGTTGGGTACGGTTTTGTCATCGGAAGCGGCCGCTCTATCGTTCTTTGCGGGAGCCTGTCGGGTCCTGCCGGCGCTTTTGTCTGCTGGTTTTTCGGCGGGTTTTTCCGCCGGGGCTGGTGTCACACTCACGGCTGGTTGGGCTGGGGTAGTTGTTTGTGTTGGTGTTTGATTCGGGTTATTAGCCGCGGGAATCTCGGTTTTGACGTTTTCTTTTTCTTCTTCAGCCCGCGCTTTTGCTTTGTTTTTCAGGTTGCTGATTTGTGCGGATGCGGCGATTGCGGCAGTAAGGAAGAGGAGGATCAGGGTACTTTTTTTGATAAGTGTCGGCATGGTGGTTATTAGTTGTTAGTTATCGGTTATTAGTTATCCGTTATCGGTTTTTCAGGCAATAATGGCGAACGTATGCTTATACAGATTCACCATGCCGAACCAGATAACGGATAACCGATAACTGATAACCAATAACGAAACCAAGATTGGAAAAACGCAGCGGCGTCCGCAAGCTGCCCATGACCAGCGAGCGGATCGACTGATTTACCGATAGGGTTGTTTTATTCTGCCAGAAAGGAGAGGTTCACATTGTTCAGCAAATCAAGCAGTTGCGATTTTTTGCGCTGGGATACGGGCAGGATGCTGCCGTCGCTCATTTCCACCTCGCCGGAAAAGCGGTTGTAGTACCGGCGCAGGTGGTCGAGGTTGACCAGGTGGGATTTATGGATGCGCTCAAAGTGGTAAGGTTCCAACAGTATTTCGAGGTCTTTGAGGGTTTTGGCGAGCAGCAACTTGGAGCCGTCGTCAAAAAAGACGGTGACGTAATTGCCATCGGATGCGCAGCGGATGATGTTTTTGACAAAGTGCAGGTGAATGCCATCGGAAGTGGCCAGTGCAATGCGCGCCGGCGTCTGGTTGGGGCTCATTTGTTGCATCAGGCGCCGCAACTGCTCGCTGAATTCGGGTTGCCGGCTTGCCAATGCCTTCTCCACCGCTTTGATCAACTCTTCGGCATCGATCGGCTTGAGCAGATAATCGAGGGGCGAAAACTTGATGGCGCGCAGGGCATACTCGCTGTACGCCGTAGTGAAAATGATTTTATAGTGCTGAAAATCAATATTTTGTAATATTTCAAAGCCGGAGCCGTCGCTGAGTTGTATATCCAGAAAAAGCAGGTCCACCTGTTTGTTGGCCTGAATGACTTCCAGCCCTTCTAGGACGGAACCGGCTTCCGCAACAATACGCATGTTGGGACAGTGCAACTTGATTTCCATGGCCAGAGAGGCCCGGGCTGCCGGTTCGTCGTCAATTATTATCGCGTTGATCATGGCTGTGGTTGTTTTGAAATGGGATAAGCAGTATGACTTCCGTGCCGGCGGCAGCGCCATTTTCATCGTACAAATCGAGTATGGTGACGGGCTGTTCCGGTCGGCCCGGGCGCAACAGGCGCAGGCGGTCCGTCGTAATCTGGGTGGCTAAAGGTTTTTGCATGTTGCGCAATTGCACCCTTGCGGAAGCCACCCTGCCAATGCCGTCGTCTTTAATATGCACTTTGATTTCTCCATCATTTTTATAAAAACCGATAAATACTATGCCGCTGTTTGTTTTGGGTACCAGCCCGTGGATCACGGCATTTTCGACAAAAGGTTGTACCAGCATGGAGGGAATCAGGATGTTCGCCCGTTGGAGGGCGGGATCGACAAAGATCTCCAGACCTATTTTTCCGGGGTACCGGGTTTGGGAAAGTTGCAGGTAAATTTGAAGCAACTCGATCTCGTACTCCAGCGGTATCATGGCGTCCGAATAATCGAGGTTGAGCCGTAGCAGCCGCGCAAACCGGCCGATAAAAGCATTGGCTTCCACTACTTTTTCCTGGCCGTAGTAACCCTTTATGGTATTCAGCGCGTTAAAAATAAAATGTGGATTCATCTGGAGCCGCAGGGCCAACATGCGCAATTCGGTGTTTTTTTGTTGCAATTCGGCGTTCAGCCGGCTGCTTTCCGTCAGTCGGCGCTCCACTTCGTATGTGCTGCGCAACCGCTTTTCCCGCCAGCGGATGTACGCAATGCCTGCCGCCGCAAGCCCCCCGGCTACGAGCAGTAAAAACCAGCCGCGCATCCAGAACGGCGGCAGCACCTGCAACTCCAGTAGGGCAGGCCTGGCGCAGGGAACCCCCGATCCGTTGATGGAAAACACTTCCAGGGTATAGTGGCCGGGCCGCAAGGCAGCAAACTCGATGGCTTCATTGGCCGTTTCCCGCCAGTTGTCATCCAGCCCCCTGAGCCGGTACCGGTAGCGGATATTTTGCACTTCCCGGAACGATAAACCTTCGAACTCGACGGAGACGGAGCCTTCCCCGTACTTCATTTCGATGTGCTCATTTCCTGTAAACGGACGTGTTTTGTTGTTGACTTGTACCGACTTTATCCACACCGGTGGGGAAGGAACTGAATACCGCAGTATATTTTTGGGAATACGAAGCAGTCCGTCATCTTTTCCTATAAATATCTGATCATCAATGACTTCTACAGCATTAATCTTTTCTCCGCCGAGCCCGTACACCCCCCAGTAATTGGTCAGATGCAATCGGCCGGGCTCCCCCGTGACCTCAAAGAGTCCTCCGGCGCTCCCGATCCACAAGTTGCCTTCTGTGTCGAGACAAAAATCCCTGCAAATGACACCGCCACGACTGTTGGCGATCGGAATGCTGTCCGTCACCCGGCCGTTTTGGATGGCAAAGAGCCCTTTCGATTCGCTCAGCGCCCACAATACCTGTCGGGTGGAATCGAATAAAATATCCCGGGTAACATATGGGAGCACACATTTGTACTGCATGGAATCTATGCCCGTGTACAATCCGGTGGAGGTGGCCAGCCAGATCCTGTTTTGCTGATCGAATTCAATTTTTTCGACGCGCAGGTCGGACAATCGCTGTGCTGGAGCAATAGAATACAATTGGTAACCCGATGCCTTGTTCAGCCGTTCGGGCGGAAATGTTTTGTGCGGGATTTGCGCTTTTCTGATCCGGTACAACCCGGCAAGCCCGGCCCAGTAATCCCCATGCGCGTCGATATTGATATCCGACGCGCGCTGGTACAGAAAGCGCTCCGTTCCATTGTGCAGGATCAGTGTACCCGATTTGCCCACCACCAGTGTGCCATGCTGCGGCAAATGCCTGATATTGAGGATGTTTTTGTTTTTAACGGTCTCTTTCAAAATTTGCCTTGTCCGCATCACTTTCCCGTCAAAAATAGAAAAAGTACTGCCTTCCGAGCCGATCCAGAGTCGACCGGACGCATCGCGGCTCAGGCAAATAATGCGGTTGTAGACCAACCCTTCCGCAGTGGTAAAATGCAGAATATCAGGCGCCGGGATATAAAAAAGTCCTTCTTCCAGCGTAGAAAACCACCGGCCGCCTTCCCTGTCTTCAACCATGGAAGTGACGGATCGCCCCGGCAGGTTGTGTTGCAAAGGGCGAAAAGAGGGGTATTCAAAAGAAAAGGAACCTTTGCGGGTACCCAGCCAGATCTGCCCGTTGTTCATCCGAAGGTCGATGATTTCGCTGCCTGCTTCCAGTAAGGAAAGGGTTTGGATAATGCGGCCAGTGGAGCGTTCGCAAATCAAAATCTGATTGGAACTACTGATCAGTAAGGTGTCGCCTAGAGGCAACGCACGGACAGGCGGCGGTATTTGCGGAAGGGGTTTGCTGGAAATCAGGCCTGATTTTCCCAGGACCTGCAGACCCTGGTTGACGACACAGCCGATTGTGCCATCCTGGTCTCCCCAGGCATCATACAGGCCTTTCGGGAAGGAAATCTCTTCACATTTTCCTGCATCCAGGTTGACAGACTGGATTTTCAGGGTGGAGCAAAAGTTTATTGTGCCATTTTGTTGTTCAAAAATGCGCACCACCAGCCCGCCGACATCGCATTGGCTGAGCAAGGGCAGGTTTTTTTCACTGTAAATAACGCCGTTCTGGTAAAAACAAGGTTTGCCATTGAGGGTAGCAAACCAAAGCCGCCCTTTTCGGTCCTCCAGCATGGAAAATACCTCGTTGTCGGACAAGCCATGCGCTGTATTGAAATGGGTAAAACTGTTGCCGTCAAAACGACTCACGCCAATATCCGACCCGACCCAGATATATCCTTTGCTGTCCTGGTGTACAAAATATATGTAATTGGAAAACAGCCCTTCCTTTGCCTGGTAATTGATAGAGAAAGGCTGCTGCGCAGCCAGCGGCCCGCCCAAAAGCAATATAAACAGAAGGGTATGAAGAAGTGTGCTGCCCATAAGTTAGTCCGAAGTCGTCAGTGCGAAGTCATCAGTGCGAAGTCGTTAGTCCGAAGTCAGTAGATAATGTATTAATGCGAATCATGCGAATCAGGGGTTAAACTAGTTCAAATCGCTATGGATTTGTTGAATTTGCCCCAACCCGGGTGTCATCCTGAGCGTAGCGAAGGATCTGGCCGGGCGTGAAAAGCATTATTTGCACTTTTGCTCGGGCAGATCCTTCGCTACGCTCAGGATGACACTCGGGTTGGGGCAAATTCAATTAATTCTTGGCGATTTTGATTGGTTTTAACCCATGATTCGTATGATTAAGCATTTGTGGTTCGCCAGCCGCGCTGCGATTTAAAAAACCATAAAGGCGCCTTTCGCACTTCGCACCGACAACTTCCGACTGACGACTTCGCACTGATGACTTCGCACTAATTTCCGCTTTTTACAAAACTCGCCGACTGTTCTACATCCTTTGTTTTTAAATACAGTTGGTACCAGCCCGGCGGCAGTGACTGTACCGACACCCGGTACGGCTCAGCCGTGGCGTTCCACTCCCAATGCAGCTGCAAACGCCCTTCTTTGTCATATACAGCACAGTCGACGGGTTGAGCAGAGAGGCTCGTTTCGGTTTGGATATAGAGCCAGTCTGTTGTCGGATTCGGAAAAGTATAAAAATAAGCCGCACCCTTGGCCGCAAGGTCGCTATTGCTTACCAGGCCGTCGATCTGGCTGAGCGTGCTGTCGTAGCGGACGCTCAAAAAAGGTTTGATGCCGTAAGGCGTGTGCCCATCAATGGTTTGGGTAAAACCGTCGTGGAAATCGCCCATGGTATAGCCATAATCGAGCGTGCGGTATACATCGTTGAATGCGGCCGGCGTAATCAGGTTGTGCAGGGCGTCTATGCGTGGAAAAATGGAATCGGGGCAGGTAATGTAGCGCGTTATGCTATCGAGATAGCCGATAAACTGGTTCCGGTACGCAGTGACGGCCAGCAGTTTAGTGGCCAAAGGGCGCGGTTCTCCCGATTTTTGCCAGGCCAGGCAATCGCGCCGGGCCCAGTCCTTGTTCAACCAATCCACACCGAAGGTGTTGTCCGTATCAAAAGTAAAATACTCGAAACGGCCCGTCGCCGGGTTATCGTAGAGGTAGTAGTTGTTTTTATTGTAAAAATAGTCGTCCCAGTTGCCGCTGACCACATCGAGGGCAAATGATTTTAAAACCGATTCCACGTTGAGGATGGCGCTGATTTGCTCCGGGAATGCGGCGTTGACGGGCTGATTCAGCACAGTGATCAATTGGACCAGTCTCGAATAATCGTCTTCTGTTTCATTGGTGGTCAGGTCATAGGCACGGGTTTCCGGGTTGTTCATGATGATTTTGTACGTGTTTTCATTTCCGCCCGAGTAATTCAGATCGGCCGGGTACGTGCATTTGAACAGGTTGCCGGTATCGACGCTGTACACATCTTCGAGCCATTCCTTGTCGATTTCCTCCACATTGGAGTACAGTCCCCTGTATTCGTTGTTGATGAATACCTTGACAAAAGCCACCCGCCGCCGCGGCATGCCTGCTTTGTTCCATACCTCATAAAACAACTTCTCGCGGATCATCGTCGGGTCGTTGTGGCTGCCGCGCAGGTTGAGTTTTTTGACGCCCTGGTATTTTCGGCCCGGCACAAATTCGTTGAAACTGATCTTGAACGACTTTTTCTGGGCATTCAGGGAGGTATTGCCGCGCAGGCGAATACCGGTTTGCGCCACCGTGTCGCGGAGCGGTCCGTCTGCAAAAACAAAAGTAGCAGGGAGGTAGTGGTCGTTCACCAATTGATCGAACATATACGTCAGCGAATCCTGCGGCATAAAAATGCGGATTTCGGAGACTTTACTGTCGTCGTACAGCGCGGTGGACTGGCTGAACAAGGGAGCGGCAAGGAAACATAGAAGGAGAACGAGGAAGTGTTTCATGGGGACAAATTTGGGGATTTTTTTGGGGAATGGGGCATAGCCATCAACTTAAGGCCTCGGAGAGGCCAAATGTTTGCAGAAATTGCCGGAAGGGTTGGGTGAAGTGGGTTTGTATTGTTGTAGATAGCGGGTATATTTGTATTAAGTATGATTTTCCACACAAAAAACAATCGCTCCACCCTCCTGCGCGCACTCGACTCCGGCGATCTCGACCGGCTGTTCACCTATTTGGAAGGTCTAAGCCCCGATACCCGAAAACGCTTCGGGCCACATCCTTTTGACCGGCAGGCCATTATTGATTTTTACAGTACGAAAGTCCACCAGGCTTATGTGGCACAAGACTTCGAAACCGGAAACCTGGTAGCCTATTCCATTATTAAAATGGGTT
>JADLCC010000548.1 GCA_020847425.1 Saprospiraceae bacterium | reverse complement strand
TGGAATTACCTGAAAGGCACGGAAAAAGAAGTGGACCAGATCGGACTGACCATGCGCGCTTCGGGCCTGCAACCTGAGGTCCGAAAAGGATACGCCGCTACCGAAGAGGTATTTAAAATGATCGGGCAAAGTGACGGGGTGACTTCAATTCACCCCGTCACTATGTCACCCCGCATCCTGCATTTCGCCACGCACGGATTTTTTTACCCCAACCCGAAGAGCAGGAAGGAGGAAAGAGGGATGAGGAAGGAGGAGGGAGGAAAGCGTGCGGAGCCCGCTTTTAAAGTTTCCGAGCTGCCTATGATGCGTTCGGGGCTTATTCTGGCTGGTGGAAACTATGCCTGGGCAGCCGGAAAGCCTTACCGGCCGGACATGGAAGACGGTATTTTGACGGCTTATGAAATCGCTCGCATGGACCTCTCCCATACCGAACTGGTGGTGCTTTCCGCCTGCGAAACGGGCCTGGGCGATATTCAGGGCGACGAGGGTGTGTACGGACTGCAGCGGGCCTTCAAAATTGCCGGCGCCAAATACCTCATCATGTCGCTCTGGCAGGTGCCGGATGCCGCCACGCAGGAACTGATGAAGGCTTTTTATCAAAAATGGCTGGCTCAAAAAATGCCGATTCCCGATGCCTTCCGGGCTGCGCAGAAAGAAATGCAGGAGAAATACCAGCATCCGTTTTTCTGGGCGGGATTCGTGCTGGTGGAGTAACAGTGCGAAGTGCGAAGTCGGCAGTGCGAAGTCGCTGTAATTTTTGCCTTTGGTTTGATTCAAACCATATTTTGAAAAGCCGCAGAGCGGCGCAAGATTTGTAGCAACAGATGCCCGGATATTGATCAAGGTGCAGCGCACCGCAACATAAATCTTACGGTGCGCTGCACCTTGATCAATTTTGCCTGGAAATGGCTACAAATCTTACGCGGCGCTGCCGCTGTTTGCAACGGCTTCCATAGCAATGTCATTTATGATAATTATTTTGACAAAGGGTTTTGGTCGCTTAAACCCCTTCAACTTTCAACATAACTAAACAACATACCATGCCAGTTCAAGTCTCCAATGTCAAAGCCGCAGATCCGGGTGTAGCGTTCACCCTGGAAGTGCCTGCCAACGAACCGCCGCTCGGAACCTCCATCCGGGCGGTGGTTAAAATTAAAGACCCCAACTTGTTGACCGATTACGGCGAAGGCCTATACACCAGCGAAGTGTGGGCAAGAGATCCGATCAACGACCGGATCATGAAATGTATGGCGCCATTTGGCGACAACGCATATTCCCCAGGGCGGATTCTCCAATTCACCATCGACCTGTATATGCCCTGCGATGCGAAAGATTATAAATTTCAGCAGAATGGCGAAGTGATGGCCACATCCGGCCGTTTTGATCTGGGCTCGAATATGATCATCAAGTTAAAAGACCATGGAGGCATACACGCCGGCGTGGCTACCAACGGAATGCCCATGATGGAATCCGAAGACGGTAGTTATATCGGTATCCTCCACCCTGATGGCAACTTCATCATTTATCCACAGTATGTTTTCGGCGAAGGCAAGAAAATGGATCCTACCTACATATCGGATACCAAAGCAGAACGCAGGATCGCCGGCCACCCCGTTTCTATCTTTGTAAGCGACGGACGCGCTCATTTTTTTGCGAACAACCAAAACCTGTTCGTGAGTGAAGAACAACTCGTCGGGGCCGATGTGGTTATTGGGCAAGATGGATTTTACCTGACAAAACCAGGTTCAGTGATCGTAGGGCCTGAAAAGATCGGACCGCTGAAATTCAAAGAGGTCTGATTGCAGGTTTCTTATATAACCGTCATTGTTCATCCCGAATTTTTTCCCCGGCGAAAAAAATTCGGGATTTTTTTTTGAAAACAGGGTTATGGTTCACGCGCTACCTGTACAAGACATTCAAACAACATACTCAAACACCATACTATTATGAAAAACGCAGTTTTCTTCTTCGCCACTGTCATCACCCTGCTGTTCGCATCTTCAGCCACCCTCTGCGCTCAAAAAACAGCCACCTGGAAAGGCGGCACCCCCGGCAGACCGAACGAATGGAATTGTCCCACCAACTGGAAAGAAGGCCGGGTGCCCAATGAGTTCAGCCAGGTACTTATCCCTGATGTTTCCAGCAGCACTTTTCACAACCCTGTGCTGAAGGAAGGCAAGGTTGAAATCTGGAGCCTTCAAATCCTGTCCGGCGCTTCCCTGCGCATCGGAAAATACGCCGGCCTGATCCTGCTCGAACAAGACGAACAACCGTATTTGGCTTTTGGAGAAGGTGTCCTTCAACAGGGCACTATGGAAGATACGCTGATTTTCCTGGCGACCAGGTAAGTACATTGTTTGAGGATGCGAGTATCTGACTGTAAATGAATCATTGATATTCAAATACGCGCATTTTTAAACCACAGCCGGTGAAAGAACACGCATTTAACATTAAAACCCTGGCGGGATACAGCGTGCTGTTTGAAATGGAAAATAGCAAGTGGGCGCTTATTCCGTGCAGCCGGACGGGACGTTCAAAGCGCCTGTCAAAAAGTAATTGCAATGCTCTGATAACCAGTTTCAAAAAATCTGAAAACGGGTGGTGGTGTGGCTTTAGGGCTGCACTGCCATTTTTTTGTTTAAAAGCGATTTGGATGCACCAAAATCAAGTTATTCGCATAATGTTGTTATTTTCCTGCCGCGTTGAGATGATACCTGCTCGTACCTCGCAGATATCACCTCAACGCTAAGCGGTGTGGCCAGTAACTGGGCCAAAACGCCCTGCAATAACCCCCAATCTACCCGTACCACCTTCTCACTTCTCACCTCTCGCCTCTCACGTCTATCCAAACCGGTGCAGCGCCTGCATCAACCTTTCCGGCAAATCCTCCCTACACGCCGACTGATAATCCTGATACGAACACGGAATCAACCTATGCCGCTCGTGTTTTTTCCGCGTCGGCACAGGCACCTGCATCCACCAGCGGCCGGTTTTGAGGCTTTTCCAGAAGGTGAGTTGGTAGTTGAGTTGCCGGAAATCGACCACGTATTCGGTGAGTCCGGCCGTGGATACCGGGTAATCTTTTTTCCGGTTGAAAAAACCTTCGAGGAAATACCAAACCATTTGTCCGGCCACCTGGGCCGTTTGGCCTTCACGGTCGTTCGCGGCGTGGTAGCCGTAGATACCGAAGGAAGTCAGTTTGTCGCTCATGCCCGCGTAGCGGCAAAGTTGGCAGGCTTCTTCCGCAAAATAACCCGAAGGCGAGGGCTCGGGCACGCCCGGCGCTTCGCATTGTTTCAGCGCGCCGAGGTGGAACGCCAGCAGGTCGGCGTCGCGCAGCACGGGTTCCGTTTCTTCTATGGCTGCGCGCGATTTGCCGAGGCGCACCACATCGAAATAATTTTTGGTAAAAAAATCGAAGGTGGCCGGAGCTGTCTGGTGCACTTGAATACCCACGGCGGCAAAATGGAACAGCAGCGGGTGCCGGGGCGTCAAGAGGTTGGAATACACCTCGGAAGGGTCGCCGAAACGGCAGCATTCGTCCACCACGGCCAGGTTGACGAGCGCTTTGGCGTCCTGGTAGGCCAGGAACTGCGCCCGGGCGAACTGGTCGTCGGTCGCCAGGATGATGGGCAGCACCTTGCCGCTCAGCAGTTCGTACACCACCGGGATCAGTTGCGCGGCGTCGGCTTTGCGGAGGTTGCCGAGGTCGGCCACCGCGCCTTTCGGGAAAGCCGCCGCCGTCTGGTACAGCGCGGTGCGCATGGCGTTCGCTTCCTTGTCGCCGATACCGATGAGGGCCACCTGCACTTTTTTCAGGTCGGGCAGTTCGCCCCGGAACGGCACGATGTGCTGGCCGAGGGCGCTTGCAGACAGCGCATCGGACCATTTAAAAAAGGCGGCGGGAAGGGGTTTGAGCCAGTTTTGAAGCATGAAGGAGGTGATGGAAGGGTTTGATAGTTGGAAGAGTTTGATTGTTGAGGGGTTGAGATTGTTGAGGTTGTTGAGGCGGTAACTAAAAACCTGTCAGGGAGTTACCACCCTCAACAATCTCAACCCTCAACCCCTCATCAACCCTTCTCTAAACCAGCCTCAAAGGTATAGAAGTTTTCAGACTGCTTTTTTCTACTTTTGCGGCGTTTTTTGCCCTCGCCTGTACGCCGGAACGCTACAGCCAAGCGTTAAGCACTCATACCAAGCAGGCGTGTCATTCTGAACCGTAGGTGAAGAATCTGGGCGTAGCCCAATGAAACTATGGGCCCTCAGATGCTTCGGCTACGCCTCAGCATGACACATTTGCTTGGTTTCAGTAATTCACGCTTGGCAGTAGCGTTCCGTTGTACAAATGACAAAGCGTTGCCGGAACAGCGTTCCGGCGTACAAACCAAGTTACACCACACCACACACATGCAAGATTTACTCACCCAATACAAAGAAAAAAAGCCGGAAATCGTTTTTGAATGGAACGATACCGAAACCGACGCCAAAGGCTGGGTCGTCATCAATTCACTGCGCAACGGCGCTGCCGGCGGCGGCACCCGGATGCGAAAAGGCCTGACCCGCGAAGAAGTGATTTCGCTGGCGAAAGTCATGGAAATCAAATTCAGCGTGTGCGGTCCGGCCATCGGCGGCGCCAAAAGCGGCATCGACTTCGATCCGAACCACCCCAAACGCCACGAAGTATTGCAGCGCTGGTACCGGGCGGTATTGCCGCTGCTCAAAAACTACTACGGCACCGGCGGCGACCTCAATGTGGACGAAATAAAAGACGTGGTGCCGATCACCGAGGCACTGGGGTTGTGGCACCCGCAGGAGGGTATCGTGCGCGGTCACCTGCACGCCACGGAAGGGCAGCAGATCAACCTGATCGGGCAACTGCGCTATGGCTGCACGAAAGTCGTGGAGGACCCGGAGTATGTGCCCGAAGGCGGTCCGAGCAAATATGCGGTAGCGGACCTGATCACTGGTTACGGCGTGGCGGAGTCGGTGCGGCATTTTTACGATTTGTACCACCAGGTGACGCCGGCGGGCAAAACGGCCATTATTCAGGGATGGGGCAATGTGGCTTCGGCAGCGGCATGTTACCTGGCCAAAGAAGGTGTGCGCGTGATTGGCATCATTGACCGCGACGGAGGTTTGCTCCACCCGGAAGGATTTAGCCTGGCGGAAATAAAAAATTTGTTTATGAACAAAAATGGCAACAAACTTGCTGTTAATAATATGCTGTCTTTCGAGGAGGTGAACAAACAGATATGGAAAATGGGCGCACAAATTTTTATTCCGGGCGCGGCCTCTAAAATTGTGACCCGCGAGCAGGTTGACAGTCTTTTAGCAGGCGGTGTGGAAGTAATTGCCTGTGGCGCGAATGTGCCGTTTGTGGATGACGAGGTGTTTTTCGGGCCGACAGCCAAATATGCGGATGAACACACGGGTGTAATTCCCGATTTTGTGGCAAATTGTGGAATGGCACGGGTTTTTGCATACTTAATGCAACCCGATGCGCGTATGACGGATGCTGCAATTTTTGGCGATTCATCAGCCATAATTCGCCAATCCTTGGAAGATGTTAGAAAAAATAATACTTTGCCAAATAAAATTTCATCGGGCGCCTTATATTTGGCCCTTAAAAAACTGGGAATTTAAAACCTTTTTGCGTTTTAATCCATTTACTTTTTCTGCAAAATCCCGCCGTTTTCAGGTAACGCATCAAAAACAACACGATTAACTCTCAGCTGTTAACATTCACTCATTCAAAATCTACAACCCTATGACGGTTAGAAAATTAACTTTTTTATTACTCCTCGTCGCTGCGCATATAGGGATTAATGCGCAGACTCCTGGAGAGGTTACGACCCCAGGCGGTACTTACCGCTCTTTCACACCAAAAGATCAGATGGAATTCGGCGTACACGTTGGATTGCCATTCGTAGCTGGCGACCTGGATTCCAAACTGGGCTTTGGCGGCGGTCTGCACCTCCGCAAGTCGATTGACCATGTATTCTCCGTTCGTGTAAATACTATGTTTGCCAAAACGAAAAACGAAGGTGGCGGCACCAACGACAACCGTACTTCCGACATCACCTGGATCGGTGGCGGCGCTCAGTTGGTGGCTGCACTGAACAACATTCGTTTCGACAAACCCATGCGCAAAATTTTGTTGCAAGGTTTCGCAGGCCTCGGTGTTTCGAATTTTAAAGTAAATTACGAAAACATTCCGCAGGCTACTGTTTCAGAGCCTTCCACCGGCGATTACTCCAATACAGCGCCTTATGTTGATATGGGCGGCTCTTTGGGCTTCCGCGTATCGCCTAAGTTTAACATCGCACTGGAATACACTGTTACATCCGTATTCGGAAAACAGGCTGACCGCCTCGACGCAGAAGCAAACGTGGGCAACAACCAGACAACCTACCGCGACAACCTGCACTACCCAAGTGTTCGCCTGAACTTCAACATCGGCGGAAAAACGAAAGAAGGTGTGGCAAAAGTGGAACCACTGTACTGGGCTAACCCATTGGCTGGTGTAACTGAAGCCATTGTGGCCCTGGAAGCACGCCCGATCTACGACCCAACCGACACAGACGGTGACGGTATCATCGACGCAATCGACGACGAAGACAACAGCCCTGCTGGCGCTCGTGTTGACTCGAAAGGTGTAACCCTGGACAGCGACGGCGACAAAGTGGCCGACTACAAAGACAAAGAGCCGTTCTCTCCTCCAGGCTACTCTGTAAATATGGACGGTCAGGCTCAAGGTCTGCCTAAGTACACTACAGAAAAGCAGGTGAATGACATCGTCGACGCGAAACTGGCCAACTTCAAACTGCCGGTTCAAAAAGGTCTTTCCGACTGGTTCCTGCCGATGATCTATTTCGCTGACAACAGCTACACTGTTCGTTACAGCGAATACGAAAAAATCTACCAGGTGGCTACTGTCCTGAAAAACAACTCCGACCTCAAAATCGTAGTAGTTGGTCATACCGACAGCCGTGGTTCCGAGAAATACAACAACGTATTGTCTTACAACCGCGCAAAATCTGCCATTGAATTCCTGGTATCCCAGCATGGTATCGCTCGCGAGCGCCTGATCCTGAACTGGACCGGCGAAGGTTCTCCTTTGATCCCGGTTACAGGTTCCAATATCAGCAACCGCCGTGTTGAATTCAACGTTGCAAAAGACCAGGTTGAAATGCCACGCCCGGAAGGTAAAGAGGCCGGTAAAGGCACTTTCAAAGGCAATAAAGATGCTGGTTTCTAATCAGTAATTTTTTTATTGGTCCCGATGGGCAATTCTCCGTGGGAGAGTTGCCCATTTTTTGTAATTAGAGGATGTTGAGGTTGTTGAGGGTTGAGGGGTTGAGATTGTTGAGGGTGGTAACTCAAGGCTTTACATTGACGCCCTCAACCCTCAACAACCTCAACCCTCAACAGCCCAATAATCATCTTCATTTTTATTTATGCCAACGCCTGGTACTTCGGTCATTTCAGCAAAAAAACGTTTGTTAACCCGGAAGCAGATGAATATCGCTTTCAAGGTGGGTATTGTCGTTTTGCTGCTGATCGCTTTGTATGTCGAACTGCAATCCAGGAAAAACCTCGCGGATATTTATGCTGTTTTTGTGCAGCAATTCAGCGTGGCCAATTGGCAGTATTTTGCTGCCGTTTGCGCTTTGATGCCCCTGAACTGGCTCATTGAAACGTTGAAATGGCAGCCATTTCTCCGACGCTACGATGGCATTTCATTAAAAAAGGCTTTTTTCGCGGTACTGGCAGGTGTTAGTTTTGCATTGTTTACACCCAACAGGGTGGGCGAATACGCCGGCCGCTTGTTATTTGTCCGACCGGAAAACCACTGGAAATCATTGCTGGTGAATGCTGTAGGCGGTATCGCGCAGTACCTGGTACTGCTGACCGGGGGGACTTTGGGCGGACTTTGGTTTGCCGCGCAGTTCCTGCACTGGGAACGATCCACCCTGATGACGGGCGCCGTTTTTGTGCTGGCGGGTTTGAGCCTGTTGTATTACATCTTCTTTAACATTCGCCGCATAGTGCCCATTGCGCGGCGTATTCCGCTGTTGCGCCGGCTGAAACCTTACGTGCGCGATGTGGTTTTGCTGGAGCAATTCAGGCGCCGCGACCTGTTGCTGATCCTGTTCTGGTCGGCAGCCCGTTACCTGATTTATTCCACACAATATGTGCTTTTATTGCACTTTTTTTCTATCCAGGCGGGTTTTTGGGGCGCATACGCAGGCGTGGCGACCATTTACCTGCTCCAGACCATAGTGCCGTTGCCGGCTATCGCAGGATTGCTTGTGCGGGGCAACCTCGCTGTTTTTGTATGGGCTTTTTTTGGCGGAAACGAACTGAGCAGTCTGGCGGCTACTTTCGTTTTATGGATAATAAACCTGATTTTGCCGGCGTTAATTGGTACTTTTTCATTATTTCACGTCAGCATCACCAAAACTCTTGGATATGAAGACGACTAAACTCGTCCTGCTTTTTTCCGGCCTACTTTTGATGGCCTTTACTACCGATCACCAGCCCTTTGTCGAGGAGCAGGTAGATGCGAATTGGGAGCCCTGCAGCAACACCAACAACACGTTTCAGCACGGCGAAAAACTCACCTACAAAATTTATTACAACTGGAATTTTGTCTGGCTGGCCGCCGGTGAAGTGACCTTTAAGGTGTTCGACGAAGGCGCGCAATACCATTACCAGGCGAAAGGGGAAACCTATGATTCCTACGAGTGGTTTTATGTCGTTAAGGATGAATATGATTCCTGGGTGGATCGGAATTCCCTGATGCCCAATTATTCGGAACGCAGCGTCAACGAAGGTGATTACCATATTTTTGAAAAAATCTCCTTCAACCAGGCCAACCGGAAAATGACTGTCTGGCGGGCGGATAAACGCGGCGCAGCGGAAACCAAAACGGAACACCCTGTGCAGGACTGCGTGCACGATGTCCTGTCGAGCCTGTACAATTTGCGGAATATCGACTTCGCTAACCAGCAGGTGGGTTATACGGTGCCTTTCCGGGTTTTTATGGACAAGGAGGAGTTTCCCCTGAAAATGAAATACCTGGGTAAGGATCGAAAAAAAGTACACGGCATGGGCCGCTACAATACTTTGAAATTTCAACCCTCTGTCATCGCCGGAAACGTGTTCAAAGACGATGCTAAAATGACCGTCTGGGTGTCCGATGATCAGAATCGTATTCCGGTGCTTATCGAATCACCCGTTTCGGTTGGCTCCGTTAAAATGGTGTTGAAGGAATACTGGGGACTGAAGTATGATTTTACGGCGAAAAACTGACAAAAGGTATCCCGATTTTTGATGTTGATTGCTCTGGCTTTTAGTGGTGGCATGGGTTTTTCAGATACCACACAGGTAGTTTTCCCGCGGGAAAACTACCTGTGTGGTAT
>JADLCC010000547.1 GCA_020847425.1 Saprospiraceae bacterium | reverse complement strand
TTATATGAACCGGGATCGCCAGTGGCCTTTTTTGACACATTTTTGGTATGGCGATGACTGGAATGGTACATCTGAAGTTTAGTTCGGGGAGAAGGGTTGTGGTTTGTAGTATCGTGCTGTACGTGTGTGCTTGGTGTTGAAAAAAAACACCAAGCACGGCGGTGGGGCGTCAGTTGTTGGGGTGCAGGAACACCAAGTGAGGCAGAAAAACACCAAGCGCGGCGGTGGGGCGTCAAAAGAATAAGGCAAACCGCTAAGGGAAACAAATACCCGTTGTTTTACATAGTTCCGCTGCTTCGTATCATCGAAGCAGCGGATTTTTTTGTTAGGAGGATGCCCTTTTAGCAAGCAGCATACCGTTGTACCTTGGCAGCAGGTCGGAGACACTGCTGCGGCGTTGCGCTTGGGCGAAGTGGGAAGGCGCGGAAGACCTAATGAGGCAGAAAGATCAGGTACCGGGAAGTTGCAGAAATTTTTCTTTCATGACTGTTACCGCACCAGCGTCACGCATCCGCTGATCTTCCGTTGTTCCACCGGTTTTTGCGGCTCCGACAGTTGCAGTTCCGCTGTGTATAAATACACGCCCGGCGGCAACACCTTTCCGTTTGCGCGTCCGTCCCAACCCTGGTTCAGGTCGGCGCTCTCGAACAACAGGCTACCCCAGCGGTCGTAAATATGCCATCGCCCGGACACCAGCGTACAACCGGGAATCAAACGGAAGGTATTTCCGGCAGTGCCGCTTTCCGGGGCAAATACGTTCGCGGCATATACCTGGCATCCGTTGCAGTCCTTGGCTTCTACCAGGATCGTATCTGTAAAAGAGCAGTTTCCGGCAGCCAGTTCCAGGCTGTACATGCCCGGCGAAGCGATGTCGATAGACGTGCTCGTTTCGCCGGTACTCCAGCGGAGGGGATATCCGGCAGCAGAATCCGGCGCTTTCAGCCGGAGCGTGCCGTTGTTGCATAAAGTGATATCCGGGCCCAGCGCTACGTCGTCTTTCGACAAAAGATGAACCTGAATGGCATCCTGTACCGTACAGCCGCCCGATAAGGTAACGGTGACGGTGTATGTTCCGCTCCGGGTCACCGAAAGAACGGATGAGGTACTGCCCGTATTCCAGAGATAGGAAGCGCCCGGTTGTGTTCCTGCAGAAATTTGAACGCCGTTGCCCGAGCAGACCGTCGTATCAGCCCCCAGATTTACGGAAAAAGACGCAAGTACCGTAATCGTCAGAAAAGCCGTATCGCGGCACCCTGCCACGGTGTAAATGTGCCGGACCGAATACGTGCCGGGTTGGTTGAAACGTACATTTTTTACAGCAGGGCCTGTCGCGATGGACGGCGTAGCACCTTCAAAAGACCAGTCGGACGTGCCGAAAACGGGTTTGGAGGCCCCTGAATTTCGAGTGAAATCGACCGCGCTGCCGGCACAAATAACCGTGTCAGTCATCTGGAAACCGGGATCGACAGTACCTACGTCTATGCAGTGATCCACAGTGACCAAGGGGAGGTTCTCCGTGACGGCCGATTCGTCCTGCATACAGGAAACAGTGGAAACCTGCGAGCCGACAGGTTGCGATATTAAAACGGTGTCTTCGAGTTGCAGGCCGCAGGGATTGGGGAAAAAACAGTTTGCAAATACGGTGCCGTCGTCGTACGAACGCGTCAGGGTAAAAGTACTGGCCGTCGAATTTGTCACCCTTACATATCCTCTGGCAGGGGCAGCAGCAGCAGCCTGGGCAAGCGTATTGGTAGCATACACTTCTTCCTCCAACAGGTTGCCATTGATGTCGAAAGCAAGCGCCGTTTTTTCTCCGCCGGGCGTATAAAAGATGCCTGTGATCTGGGTTTCGTCGCCGGAAACGGCTAGTTCCTGCCCGACGATATTGGATAAAAACGGTGTCAGGCCGAAACGGGCTTTTTTGAACCAGATAAAGTTGAACTGGCTGTCCATGATGCCCATACCCGTCCAGGTAACATCGTCGGCACTGCAACGGAAAGCGATACGCCCATCGGAAAGCGGAACGAGGGCTGCCAGATGCACGACCGGAAAAAAAGCAGCCTGCTGCACTACACCTTCGGGATTGATGCGCAAGAGGATGGTTTGTTTCTGTTCGATCTGCGTACCTCCATCTGTTTTGGCCACCAGCAACGCCAGCACGATATCACCGTTGGCACAATGCACCAGCGATTCCACGGAATAAAAATCCATGTCACCCGTTTCGAGCCATTGCTGCCAGGCAGGCTGTCCCTGATTGCTTATTTTTGCCAGGTAAACTTTCCCGGCGCTTTTGTCTTCCGAGGCGTAATAGATGCTGTTTCCATCGGCGCATACTTCACTGTTGCGGCCCAGGCATGGCATGAATTTAGCCCAGTGGACATTTCCCGAATCATTTAGTTTAATCAGCACCCCTCCCGGTTCAGTGGCGCCAAATAATCTTACTCCAGTGATAACCAGGCCGTTATCAGAAGTCCGGTGGATGGACTCTCCGGTCGTATAGTAGAGAAGAGGATTTGCGGAAGTTACTATTTTGTTCCAGATGGGTTGGCCGGCCAGGTTGCTTTTTAATACAAATACCTGCGGGCGGGTTACTTGTACCGCACCGGTGACGTAATACCCCTGCGTAATATCCGAACAAAGGTCGTAAGCAATAAAAAACGCGCTGTCCGGATTGGCGTAAAGTTTCTGAAAAGCCTGCGCAGTTGCTGCGAAAGAGGAGAACCAGCACATGCCTGCCAGGAACAGCGTACGATGGAACCGGCCAATCTTCAGGCGGAAAAACAGGCGCTTCGAAGACAAATCAGAGGAGTAATATGTATTCATGTTTTCGTTTTCAAAGCTCTAAAGTAATCTTTTCCAAATGTTTCTGCACCGTGTAGTTTTACCTTTCCCGCCTATTGCTAAAAAAATGCGCGGTCTTCCCACTCTTGTTGAGGCCGTCGACGCGTAATAAATAAATATTAGAGCCCCGGCAGGGCAGCGACAATCTTACATATTGCCGCCCCGCCGGGGCTCACGATCTTTGTTCGTATTGGGCCTACAAATATTACCGCCCCGCTGGGGCTGAAATGATTCGTTATCAGCCAGATACTCGAATACGCCTACTTAATTACCAGCACCTTCATCTTCACATCCTTTTTCGGCCGGTCGCCTGCCGCCGTTTCCACTGCCGCAATTTTATCAATAATATCCAGGCCTTTGATGACCCGGCCAAACACCGTGTAATCGCGGTCGAGGTGCGGCGTGCCGCCCACTGCGAGGTATTCCGCGCGTTGTTCTGGCGTGTAGTGGAAGCGTTTCATCGTTTCGATCTGGGTCAGCGTTTCTGCGGTTACAGGGCTGCCCTGCACGATGTAGAATTGAGAGCCGGACGATTTTTTCTCCGGATTATTGGTGCGGGCTGCACAAATAGCGCCTTTGAAATGGGCCAGTGAATCCACAAATTCAGCGGGTACCAGGTGCGAGGGGCCGCCGAAGCCCAGCGACTGACCGGCTGGGGCATTGCGCGAATTCGGGTCGCCGCCCTGGATCATAAATCCGCTGATCACCCGGTGGAAAAGCAGGTCGTTGTAAAAACCTTCATCCGCGAGTTTGGTAAAATTGTCGCGGTGTTTGGGGGTGGCATTGTACAGTTCGGCTGTCATGGTGCCGAATTCCGTTTCGATTTCCACGAGGCAGCGCTCCGGAGCAGTAACCTGGATCATTTGTTTGCGAGTGACAGTTTTAGCGCCTTTGGTGGCTTTGAGGACCACCGTGTAATTGCCGGAATGGGTGTAGCGGTGCGTCGGGCTCATCTCTGTAGAGCTGGCGCCGTCGCCGAAATCCCAGGCATACGATTCGGCTTTTAATGAAGTATTGGTGAAGGTGATTTCAGCAGGCGCTACGATTTTTTGGGTCGGCGCCGTGAAATTGGCAACTGGTTTCACAGCGCAGGAACTGAGCAGCGCTGCAGCAAAAAGTGCAAGTAACAGTGAATATTTTCCCATGGTTAAAGTGAATATTGAGTTTATCATCTCCTGTTCCGCGTTCTCCAGATGGAGCGCATCAGGCTGATGGCGAATAATGGAGCTGCCAAAATACTGCCCGCTCCGAAAAACAACATTTCGCCCCGAATGTACGCTTCCATAGAAAGCCTTGGTTCTTCCGGTAAATGCCCCGTCATTGCTTCCCAGGTATGTTCTTCAATATACGTCAGGAAACCGTTCAGCCCGCTGATCAAAGCAAAAGTTGCCGGAAACATGATCAGAAGCAAGGCAATTTTTAATACCTGCCGCTGGGCGAGAAAGGTGTGCTGCATCATAAAAATATACCGGCTCAGCGTAATAAGCACTACGATGAACAGGATATTCCATTGAACAAAGGGCCAGCTGTACATGGCTTTGTAAATGGGGTAAAGTACCGCAATAACAACAACTGCCGTAATGGCCCACCAGACCAGTTCCAACTGTACAACCAGGGATGTGCGCTTGTCCATACCTTATGCCTGAGCGGTTGGAGTGCCGAAGTTCATCGGCGGGGTAGGCTGCTCCTGATCTTCAATTTTGCCAAACTGCATTTCGTACTTCTGTAGATTGTCTTTCAGCGCCAGCAACAGGCGTTTGGCGTGTTGCGGCGTCAGTATGATACGCGATTTTACTTTTGCTTTTGGCACATTAGGCATCATGCGGATAAAATCCACCACAAATTCGGCATTGGAATGCGAGATGATAGCCAGGTTGGCGTAAATGCCTTCGGCTACTTCTTCCGATATTTCGATATTGATAGCAGGCTGTTGTGTCTGATTTTTAGAATCGGCCATTTTTCAAAAAATGATTGTGAATGAGAAGGATGTGATGAAGTTGGAGGTTGAGAATGTTGAGGGTTGAGGTTGTTGAGAAGGTTGAGGGTGGATTACCCAGGCATGAGTTGTCACCCTCAACATCCTCAACCCTCAACATTCTCAACTCTTCAACAGTCTTTTCAGGGCGCTGCAAAAGTAGCGTTTATAACCGCCAATTGTCTGAAAAGTTGAATTTCAGCACCCTGCGTTTTGCCTGTTGCGCTTTGCTTTTTGCCCTTTTCGGTTAATCCACCCAGTCGGCTACAAAAACATTGGTATCGCGGCTGCCTTTTTTGTTGTTGCGATTCGAGGAAAAGGCCAGTTTTTTGCCGTCGGGCGAAAACATGGCAAAAGAATTAAAAATACTTTCAGAGGTAACGGCTTCCAGTCCGGTGCCGTCTTCATTGATCATATACAACTGAAAGTCATACCCCCTGGTGGAGTGGTGGTTGCTGCTGAAAATGATTTTTTTACCTGCCGGGTGGAAATAAGGCGCCCAGTTGGCTTTACCGAGATGGGTCACCTGGTGCAGATCCGTGCCGTCTGTGTTGCAGACAAATATTTCCATATTCGTCGGCGCGACCAGACCTTGTGCCAGGTAATCGCGGTATTCCTTGATCTCCGCTTCCGTTTTAGGGCGACTGGCGCGGAATACGATTTTAGTGCCGTCTGCATTAAAAAATGCCCCGCCGTCGTAACCCAGGTCAAACGTGATCTGGCGCTGATCAGAGCCGTCGAGGTTCATGGTCCAGAGTTCGAGGTCGCCGGAGCGGTCGCTGGTGAACAGGATTTTATCACCTTTCGGGCTCAAAACGGCCTCAGCGTCATACCCTTTAGTGGTGGTCAGTTGTTTGACAATTTTGCCTTTCAGGTCGGAAATAAAGATGTCGTACGTATCAAAAACAGGCCAGAGGTATTTGCCGCCGGCCCGTAAATCGGGCGAATGCGGGCAGGCGTCTTCCCCCGAGTGGGTGCTGGCATACAGGATGTGTTTGCCGTCGGGCATATAATACGAGCAAGTGGTGCGGCCTTTGCCGGTGCTGATCATGGGAGGGCGGTACGTCGAGTCGCCGGCTGCTTTGTCGACTACCATGGTGAAAATCTGGTCGCATTCCAGTCCCCAGGCCGGGTTATTGCTCTGGAAAGTGAGGCGTTTGCTGTCGGGGCTCCAGTAGGCCTCGGCATTATCGCCGCCAAAAGTGACTTGCCGGATGTTTTTCAGGTGTTTTTCGGGAATGGGGGCAGGTTTTTCGGTTTGAGAAAAAAGAACGGCTGGTGTTGCCAGTAAGATAAAGCGGACGAATAGGTGACGCATAGGGATCGTAAATTTTTCTGCAAGGATAGGGCAAGGGAATGAATCGACGGTCAGGGCAAGGTAAAAATTGCAATACTGATCGGTGTAATACTGCTCCCAGTCGGTTTTTTTAAACCTATTTTGTGTTGTTGGGGTTATTGTAGCGGCTGTTGTGTGGGGTTGAGATTGTTGAGAAGGTTGAGGGTTGGG
>JADLCC010000546.1 GCA_020847425.1 Saprospiraceae bacterium | reverse complement strand
ATAATTGCCGGCCCTGCAACGGAAGCGGCCACCGCAGTACAATTTACCCTTTCGACCCGTTCGGGCGATGCTTTAATCCCGGCAGTGCAGGTAGAACGCGGCAGTTGGACACTCGGCTTCAGTTATGACTGGAATACATCCGAGTTCGCCACGGCGACGATCAACTATGGAGGTTTGGAGATCGCATTGGTCTATCGAACCCTCCCCGTCCCACCGCCCAAATATTTTAAGGCATGTCCGATTTTTTAAAAAAAATGGATTGTGCCAGTTTTTTACCGATTACAGTAAACTGAAAATTATAATGTGAGCGTTTGGTTATCCAATGCCTTCACCGATGTTGCGGTTCATGCTGCAATAATAACTTTCTCAAACCAAAATGACCTTAATCCAATCCATTCGTATGAAACCATTTTTCTTCATTTTTTCCATTTGGTGCTATGCTGCTACAACGGCATCTTTGCAACCGCTGAAAGCCTGGGAACGAGCGGGAGATGAGGCTGTACAGCAAAAAGATTATGGCGCCGCCATCCAGTATTACAACACCTTTTTACAACGCGAGGAAGACGACCTGAGCGTTTGGTGGAAATACGCAGACTGCGCAAGGCTTTTTAACGCTTACGCCGAAGCAGAAAAAGGCTACGAAAAAATCGCCAGGTCGGAAAAAGCCAAAAAACACTACCCCTTACTCGAATACAGGATGGGGGAGATCAAAAAAAATCAGGGAGAATACAACGACGCTATCCGTCATTTTGAAAAATTCCTGCACGACACTTCCGGTCCGGGGATTGACCTTCGGGACGATGCTATTCGTGAAATGGCCAATATCCGCGATGCCCAGACCATTGTAACATCTCCGGCACTCGTCGAAATCAAACACCTCGGCAAAGAAATCAACAGCCCATACAGCGACTTCGCGCCGATTGTAGTGGGCGATACACTTTTCTTTTCTTCCTACCGCTTTGACAAAAAAGAAAGCCGCAAGCGTCCAAAAGACAAAATCACCAAAGTGATGATTTCCGCAAAAGGCGGGCGGGCACGCGAACCGGGCAAAGGATTCCCGGTTGCGGATACGGCGCACATTGCCCATACTGCCTTTTCTCCTGACGGCCATTATGTGGTTTTCACCGTTTGTAAAGACCTGAACGCCTCCGATATCCGTTGTGAATTGTGGCTTACGGTTATCGACCGGCGCAACCGCTGGTTGCCGCCCGTCCGTTTGCCCGAACCCGTCAACATGCCCGGTTATACCAGTACGCAGCCCTCTATCGGCTTCGATAAGCATTACCAGGGACCGGTGCTTTGGTTTTCGAGCGACAGGCCGGGCGGTAAAGGCAAAATGGATTTATGGTTCGTGCCACTGGATACAGTTTTCTTCTGCGAATGCGCCTTGCCTTTACCCGGTAAAAAGATAGGCAAACTCCCCAGGTTCGGCAAACCTCAGAATGCTGAAGCCTTAAATACCGACGAAAACGACGCTACGCCGTTTTTTCACAGCCCGACGCAAAAAATATTTTACAGTTCGGAAGGCTGGCCAGGGTTGGGTGGATACGACATTTTTTCTGCCGGCAAAGACAGCACCCTGTTTTCAGAGCCCAGGAACGCCGGTGCCGGGCTGAATACCAGTTACAATGACCTTTACTTCTACCTGAAACAGGATGGCAAGAATGGCTACCTGAGTAGCAACAGACCAGGTTCATTCTTTTTGGATGAGACAAGCCGTGCCTGCTGCAACGACATTTTTTCATTCCGGCTGCCGAAAGAAGAAGAAAAATATTCGCCACAACTCCCGCCCGTAGCTCCGGAAGATCCCACTGCACTGGTGGTCAAATCGCCACCGGAAACAGATCCCAACCCCGATCCGGTACCCGCGCAGCCTGATCCACCGGCAAAAGAACCTGAACTTCAGGATTTTGTAGGCCTTCCTCTGTTTTTTGATAACGACGAACCGGATAAAAGAACCCGGAAAAGCATTACCAAAAAACACTACGAAGAAACGGTGCTGGCTTATCTGGATAAACAGGAGGAATACCGGAACCGTTTTGCAACCGGACTATTGGGCGAAAAACGCGATGCGGCGGAAATACTTACCGATGATTTTTTTGACAACGAAGTCAGACGCGGTTATGACAGGCTCATCCAATTGGCCGACCTGATTTTGCTGCGCGTTCAAAAAGGCGAGACGCTGGAAGTATTGATCAAAGGGTTTACCAGCCCCCGTGCACAGACGGATTACAACCTGATTCTGGGCAAACGCCGTATCAGCAGCGTGAAAAACTACTTCGAATTCTTCGCCGACGGCGCTTTAAAGCCTTATATTCAGTCCGGTCAGTTAAAAATTTCAGAAACGAGTTTTGGCGAGACTGCCGCTCGCTCAGGCATCAGCGACGACTTGCGCGACGAACGGAATTCGGTGTATCATCCTGAAGCAGCAAGGGAGCGCCGGGTTGAAATTGTGGAGATTCGGGAGCGCCATTAAAAATTCAGTGAAAAAAATTTTGACGATTAGAAATCCATTCGTTTAAATTTGCCGCTGAAGAAAAAATGGTTCGCCTTGCGCCTACTCATACTTAAATCCAAATTACACCAAAGCCTTGGCTAAAAAACGCGTTGTCAAAGATTACGATGCCCTTCCGGAAGACATTGTCCGGCTCGTAAAAATGAAATACCCTTCCGGATATGCTGACCACCTTCTTTCCTACACGGATAAAGAAGGCAAAAAAGTGTCGGCCCTTCCGTTTGAAACGGATGATACTTATTATCTGATCCGCATGACCATACTGGAAGCGAAGCGCCTGGTAAAAGAAGATGAGGACTATGATGATGAAGGTCAACTCCGCGAGGATTTCGCAGATGTAGAAGTCGGAGATGAATTCGACGGACATGGAGAAGATGATGATGATATTGTAGATGACGGCTCCAGCGATGAAGACGATCATATCATCGTAACCCGTCGTCGCGATGACGAGGATGATATTCCGGACGATACGGAGTATTGATATTTTTGTTGAGGGTTGAGGGGATGAGTAGTTGAGGGTAATGACCCTTGGGATTAGTGGCCAAACTGCCAAAATACTTTTACAATCCCAAGCGTAATTACCCTCAACTACTCATCCCCTCAACCCTCAACAATTTTTACTGCTGCTGCTGCTGCGCCCCTTCCTCCACATCCACCCGCTGGATAAATATGGGCTCTTTTGTCATTTGTACGGTATTGCTGTCTTCTACCTTGCTGCCGTCTTCATAACCTACCGACAAAAACACGGATAGTTCCTGGTTCGCAGGCCCTTTAAAAGTGCCTTTTGCAGGGCTGCAATCCACAAAATGCCGTCCGACAGCCAGGCTGACGTGCCGGTCGCTGACCCATGTGTTGTTCGTTGGGTCAATACCTACCCACCCGGAGTCAGGGAGCCAGACTTCCACCCAGGCATGCGTAGCGCCAGCCCCGCGTGCACCGTCTTTGTTCGGACAAATGTATCCGCTAACATAACGCGCAGGAATACCTTCCGTTCGCAGGATTTGCAGCAGCACGTGCGCAAAATCCTGACAAACACCTGTCTGGTGTTCCAGGATTTCATCCAGCGTGGTCTCTACAGTTGTAATGCCCTTTTGATAATTAAAATGATCGAAAATAAACTCGGAGCAGCGTTGAATAAAAACGGCAGGTGTGTCGCGGGCGTGTTTCAGGTCGCGCACGATAACAGATATTTTATCCGCCGACGCAATGGCCTCCGGCCTGGAAAGATCGAGCAGCATCATGTTTTTGGCCACCTCCGAATGAATACTTTCCCAGTCCGTCAGTCGGGAAGTTACCAAGGGGTTTTGCAGTGCATTGGAGGTTTTTACCACCACCTGGCTGTCGATCAACAGCTCCCGGTGAGAGGCAGAAAGTGTAAACCAGCCCACTTCATTGCCCCAGTAATCCGTAAAACGATTGATAAATGGCTCGCCCGTAATCGTCAGTTTGTGTCGGGTAGTTTCCTGGCCGTTGTAGGTGGCAGGGAAAATTTTAATCTGGTTGGTACTTTCACGTACCGGGCGGTCGTAATGGTATTGCGTCAGGTGATGGATATTAAAAGTCGGCATCTCGCACTGTGTGAAAAGTAGTTGTGTGACAACCACAATGAAAATCAACAAGTTACAATTAGTTATAAGCAAAATAACTTCGTCCCAGTGCATTGCTGAACTGGTAAAAATCGTTTTTCATTCCGCTCAAAAAAGTGTGTAGTCCCATATTGGAAATCGATTCCATATCGGCAAACTCTACTTTCGCCCGAAGGCGCCCGATAATTTTTTTCAAAGGCTCCGTACTTTCCGGGTATTCTTCGGTTAGGTTTTGAATGACCCGGTCAAGCCGGAACAGGCAGTAGGCAAGTGAACGTGGAAATTGTGCATTCAGTATCGCCAGGTCGGCTACATTCTGGCCTTCCAGCCCGCCCTGGTAACGTTTCAGGTACAGTTCATAACAGTTCAACGAGAGCAAAAGATTTCGCCAATACGGAACATCGGAAGGGTTATCCAGGTCGTAAGCGATATTGCTGAATTTGATTTCCAGAATATCCGCCGTGATCACGCCCCGCTCGATATATTTCCCCAGGTTCAGGTAATTCCAGCCTTGTCCGCGCGGCATCGTCACTTCCGCCACGCCGGTAAACAACAGGTATTGATTGATCAGTCCGCTCAGCATGACAATTTGCTCGCCCCTGTCGATGGCTTTTTCCAACTCCGGGTCGTTCAGTTTCAGGTAAAACGCATTGATACTTTCCCACAATTCTTTGGTGACATGATCCTGTGCGCCCCTAGTGTTTTCCCGGGCCTTCCCTACGATACTCCGGATAGAGTTGTCGTTTTCCTTATTGAAAATCATATAGCGCAGCACTTCGTCACTGTTGTGCGACATGCGTTCCACTTCCTCCGGCGGCAGGTTGGTGAATATTTTTAATACCGGCTGCCAGTTGAAATCGATTTGACCACTCCTGTCCAACGCAGTAATCAGGTTGATTTTCAGCATCCTCAGTATGCCATCGGTACGCTCCATATAGCGTGCCATCCAAAAAAGAGAATCTGCAATGCGGCTCAGCATGGTTAGTTATTGGTTATCAGTTATTAGTTATCTGTTGTTCGGCATTGGTTAGTAAGTGGTTATCTGTTATCGATCTCGGGAAAGGATCGGGGGCCCATGTTACAATTATTGGCCTGAAAACTAATAACCAATAACTGATAACAGATAACTACTCCACGACCCAGGTGTCTTTGCTTCCGCCGCCTTGCGACGAATTCACCACCAGCGAGCCTTCGCGCAGGGCCACACGTGTTAGTCCTCCAGGCACAATTTCAATACCTTGAGGTCCACACAGGGCATAAGGCCGCAAGTCGACGTGGCGGGGCTGCAATTTGCCGTCGATCAGGCAGGGCACCGTAGAGAGGCGGATGATGGGTTGTGCGATAAAAGAACGCGGATCGGCCAGGATCGCCTCTTTCGCGCCGGCCAGTTCTTCCTCAGAGGCTTTGTTGCCCATCACCATGCCGTATCCCCCCGATTCGTTGGTGCGTTTCACGACCATCGTGTGCATGTTTTCAAAAACATGCACCCTTTCGTCTTCGTTTTCCATGCGGTAAGTCGGCACGTTTTTCAGTATAGGCTCCTCGTTCAGGTAGTAGCGGATCATGTCAGGTACATAGACATATATCGCCTTGTCGTCTGCTACGCCGTTCCCAACCGCATTGACAATCGCCACATTACCACGCCTGTAGGCTGACATGAGTCCGGGAACGCCCAGTGCACTGTCGGGCCGGAATACCAGCGGGTCCAGGAATTCATCGTCCACGCGGCGGTAAATGACGTCCACCGGGCGTTTGCCTCGGGTGGTTTTCATGTACACTTTGTGGTCGTCTACCACAAGGTCGCGGCCTTCCACCAGTTCGATGCCCATATAGCGGGCCAGGAATGTATGTTCGTAATAAGCAGAGTTGAATATCCCAGGCGTCAGCAGCACAACCACAGGCTGTCCGACCGGCCTTGGCGCCAGCGAACGCAGTACCTTACCCAACAGCAAAGGGTAGTCTGAGATTTTTTTGACCGAATTATCCGCCAGCATATTGGGGAAAATCCGTTTGGTGATCTCCCGGTTCTCCAGCATATAACTCACGCCGGAAGGCGTCCGCAGGTTGTCCTCCAGCACATAATAGGTGCCGTCGGCATCGCGGATCAGGTCGATCCCTGCAATGTGCACATATATATCGTGTATAACGGGAATACCGAACACCTCGCGGGTAAAATGCGGGCAGGTGACGATCAGGCTCGCCGGAACGATGCCGTCTTTCACGATCTGCTGCTCATTGTAGATATCCTTCAGAAACATATTGAGCGCTTTCAGGCGCTGCCGGATGCCCTGCTCGATGTGCAGCCACTCACTTTGCACGATGATCCGCGGAATGATATCAAAAGGGAAGATCCGTTCGATGCCTTCGTTCTCGAAGTACACCGTAAATGTAATCCCTTGATTCATAAACAGTTGCTTCGCCAATTCCTCTTTCCTGTGCAAAGCATCAGCGGGCAACTGGCTCAGTTCCCGCACCACCGCTTCATAATGTTGCCTGAAAGTGCCCTCCTGCAAACGCATTTCATCCCATAGTTCCGGGGCCACCTGATAATTCTGGAATAAGTCGTTTTTCGCCATATCTCGT
>JADLCC010000545.1 GCA_020847425.1 Saprospiraceae bacterium | reverse complement strand
TGCTGATGGTATGGGTGTATTCCAGCAATCGGTCGGCAAGTGTACTTTTCCCGTGGTCGATGTGCGCAATAATGCAGAAATTGCGTATGTTTTTCATATATCTAAATCAATGGCGGTAGCCGGCCTTTCTTTAAGCGGCGCAAAGGTACGTCAAATTGCTTGTTTTGACAGAATATCGTTTTTTTGTACTTTCGTCCATGCCCGTTTTCACCACCTACATCGAATCTCCCCTTGGAATGCTGGAAATCAGCGGCACCGACGCCCAGCTCCACACCGTGCTTTTTGCCCGCGCCGAACACAAACCCGCACCCGGCCAGCCTGCCTCGGAAGGAGCAATACCCGCAGCCGTGGCCCAAACCATCCTGCAACTGAACGAGTATTTTGCAGGTACACGCCGCGATTTTGATTTGCCTATTCAGCCGCAAGGCACTGATTTTCAGCAACATATCTGGAATTTATTATTGGAAATCCCGTACGGTACCACTACCTCCTATCTTGAAATTTCAAAAAGATATGGCGACACAAAAGCCATTCGTGCTGTCGGTACCGCCAATGGCAGCAATCCGATCTGTATCATCGTGCCCTGCCACCGCGTTATCGGCAGCAACGGCAAACTAGTGGGCTACGGCGGCGACCTCTGGCGCAAAGCCTGGCTGCTGCAACACGAACTGGAATATGCGCCTGTGCCGCAAGGGAGGCTCTTTTAACTATGTACAGGGTTAAATACATCGTCGCTTAAGTATTAATGCTTGAGCATCCAGCCAGATAACTGATAACGAATAACGGATAACTGATAACCGTTAACCAATAACCAATAACCAACAACTACCTATCTTTATCGCGAACTAAAAAAAACACATCCATGCAATATCGGCGCTTAGGCAAAACCAACCATTCCGTTTCAGAAATAGGTTACGGCATGTGGGGGCTGGCCGGCTGGACCGGCACCGACCAAAATGAAGTACAACGCGCCCTCGACCGCTCCGTCGAACTGGGTGTTACCTTTTTTGACACCGCCTGGGGTTACGGCGCGGGCAAAAGCGAACAGATTCTGGGCGCATTGCTGCGGCAACACCGCGACAAACACCTGCATTTCGCCACGAAAATCCCGCCCAAAAATTTAAAATGGCCATCGTTGCCCGAGTTCCAGTTGAAAGATTGTTTTCCGGCAAGCCATATTGTGGAATACACCGAAAAGAGCCTGAAAAACCTGGGCGTCGAACAGATTGAATTGCAGCAGTTCCACGTCTGGAACGACGACTGGCATACGCAGGATGAGTGGAAAACAGCCATTGAAAAACTCACCAGCGAAGGTAAAGTGGCGCATTGGGGCGTTTCGGTGAACCGCTGGGAACCTGAAAACGTGCTCGAAACACTGCGCACGGGCATGATTTCCACCGTGCAGGTCATTTACAATATTTTTGATCAGGCGCCGGAAGACCAACTTTTCCCGCTCTGCAAGGAACTCGATGTGGCTGTTATCGCCCGTGTTCCGTTCGACGAAGGCTCACTCACAGGCATGCTCACACATGAGACGACTTTCCCGGCCGACGACTGGCGTTCTACTTATTTTGTACCCGAAAACCTGCATGCCAGCGTAGACCGCGCCGATGCATTGCGACCGCTCCTGCCCGCCGGAATGACGATGGCAGAAATGGCCCTGCGCTTTATTATGAGCACACCCGATACGGCGACCATCATCCCGGGTATGCGCAGCGTACGGCACGTGGAAAGCAACTGTGCCGCTTCGGACGGTCATGGGCTGCCCGAGGATTTAAGGACGACTTTGAAAAAACACCGCTGGGACCGGGTGCGGACGGAATGGAGTCAGTAAAAAAATGAGTTCACCCATGAGACAAATCAGCAGCATCATTTTTGTGATTTTTGGACTCTTTGGCCACCATGCCAACGCCTGTTCTTCCATCGTGCTGAAAAACGACAACAGTGTTTTTCTGGCAAAAAATTTTGACTGGACTTATGGCGACGGGCTACTGATCAAGAACGTCCGGGGCATCCATAAAACGGCTTTTTATACCTCAGCGGGCACTCCGGTAAGTTGGGTGTCCAAATACGGCAGTGTGACCTTCAACCAGAACGGCAAGGAAATGCCTTACGGCGGCATGAATGAGCAAGGGCTGGCCATTGAAATGCTATGGCTCGACTACACGGAATATTACAACGCCCCGGCGATCCCGTACATCAATGAACTGGAATGGATTCAGTATCAATTGGATAACTACGCGACGGTGGAACAGGTTGTTGCCAATATGCATACACTGTCCATCCGCCCGTTTAAGGGCAAAATCCATTTTATCGTGGCGGATGCAGGAGGGAATTCTACGGTGATTGAACACATTGGCGGCAAAATAATAGTTGAAAAAAAGCAAGCCGGCCAATGTCAGGCTATTACCAACTATGATTTAACGACCTCTGCAAACTGGCATGCCAACAAAACAAATGCCGGACAGGGAAATGTGGCGCATGCATTGTTCCGCTACACGCGCCTGCAATCGGGAATTGACCAAAACCAGTTTGCAACGGATTTGTCTGAAAAAACGGCTTTCAACATGCTGGATGATGTGACAATTAAAAAAGGTCATTTCAAAACCTACTGGACCATCGTGTATGACCTTAAAAAACAGGTCATTCATTTTAAATCCAGCGATGCAAAAAATGTAAAACACCTGGCGCTCCACGACCTGGATTTCCTGGCAACAACACAGTATATTGACATAAACCTGAAAAAAGGAGGCGACGCCACGGCCCTTTTTGGCACATATACCGAAGAAATCAATACTGCGCTGATCACCAACAGTTTAAAAAAACTGGGGCTGGAGCAATTGGATTTTGCAGCCGTGTCAAAGCATCAGATGCAATTTTTGTCGGGCCCGGAAAATTCGTACACCAGGCATTATGCTGCGCTGAAAATCGCGGTTACTACCGATGACAGTACCAAACTGGGCAGGCTGGGCATCGTTATCGTCGAAAATGAGGAAAACCTGAAAAACTTCAAGCCCTTCAGGGACGGCATGCATGAAATATTGTTAACCGGTACTTCTTATTCCTGGATGTATTACGGACTGCCGCAGGGCAGCTATGCCATAGCCGCAGCGCGGGACGCCAATAATAACCGCAGGCCCGATTTTGAACAGGAAAAATATGCGTTCAGCAGAGGTGCAAGGGTTGTGGAAGGAAATATGCCCTCCTTCGA
>JADLCC010000544.1 GCA_020847425.1 Saprospiraceae bacterium | reverse complement strand
TTGAACGGGTGCTGCTGGTGTGTTATTCCCCGTTGTTTTACATTTATAAAATGTTGTTGCCCCTGCAACTCAACATTTACTACTCCTTCGATAAGGTCGACGGTCAGTTGCCCTGGCCTTATTTCGCGGCGCCGCTGGTGGTGGCCGGTCTGGCCTGGGTTTCCTGGCGGTATCGCCGGGAAGCGCCTTATCTTTCCCTCGGGCTGTTGTTTTTCCTCAGCAATATTGCGGTGGCACTTCCTTTTGCAACACTGGGTACGTTTGAATTGTGCGCCGACCACTACAATTACATCGCCTGTATCGGGATCTTTTTTGTCTTGACGGAAGGCCTGGAGGCCTTGCAAAAGCGTTACCCCGACTACGCCACTGCCCTGCGGTTGACGGGGCAGATTTGGATGATTGCCATTGCAGTACAGTGCTTTCGGCAAATCCGGATCTGGAAAGACTCCATTACGGTTATTTCGCATGCTATCGACAACGGCTATTACCACAAAGGCATGATGTATATGGGTCGCGGCGTTGCTTACGGCGACAACGGCCGGCCGGCAGAAGCCATCGAAGATTTTTCCAGGGCCATCGAGATCGATTCCACGATGCGCGATGCGTATAAATTCCGGGGCAGTCTGTACGGACAGGCCGGAAAAATAGACCTTGCACTGGCTGATCTGCGCAAACACGTCACCCTGGATTCTGCAGATGCCGTGAGCTGGAACAATATTGCCATGATTTATATGCGCAAACAACAACTGCCGCTGGCGCTCCAGGCATTCACAAAAACCATAGAACTCAAACCTGAAGCAGCTATTTCCTATCAAAATCGCGCTAAAATTCACGAAATGATGGGTAATTTTGAACTGATGCAGGCGGATTTGAACAAGGCGCGGGAAATGGCGGGAAGGAAGTGAGAGGGGTGAGAGAAGTGAGAGGGTGAGAGGGTGAGAGGGGATCCTGCTTTGGTTTCTGTTTTGAGACCGGCAGGGGTATTTCAGGCCGTATTTTTGGCAAATGAAGACTCCTCAACAGATTATATTTTTGGCGAATCTTGAGTTGTTTCAACTCAAGATTCGCATATCTTGCATAAATGATTGGCTATCAATTCATGTAAAAAACAACCCCTTAAAGAAACCCCGGGAGCGAAGCACCGCTCTCACTTCTCTCACTCTCTCACTTCTCTCACTCTCTTAATAAGATCGTTGGGTTCATCGGGTACCGCCCGAACCGATCCCCATAAATCGCCAGGCCGCTGTTCATACTTTCCGGCACTTCCAGGCGGATGACCAATTCGCCCGTTCGTTGCGCCTGTTGCAGGGCTGCTTTTGGGATGGTTGCCACAATGCGGTAGCCATAGGAGCCCGCTTCATGCAGTTTGCGCTCTCTTGGCTGGTAATGCCAGGACAATACGCCGCGGTGGTCGGCGGGATCGTCGGGCAATTCAAAACGACCGGCAAAAAATCCATTGGCTGAAATCGATACTTCGCCCGGAAACAGGTTTTCGTCGGTCATCGGATAGGCATTGGGGTTTTGGCTGGGCGCTACGGTTCCCTTGCCCAGCATGTAGTCGATATTGGCGTCCATACCTTTTTCCATGTCCTTGACAAACAAGGTTTTAGAGGATAACTCTGCCAAAAACGAGGCGCTTTCGGTTTGCTCGAGATTCATGCCTTTTGGAAGCACAAAACGATACTCGAAAAAGCCGCTGCCTGCGCCGTTCACCTTCAGGTCGTTTAATACGTTCCATTGTTTCTGCGTCCATTCAGCTTTGGAAAAAGCCTTCGGTTCCAGGCTGAGCAACTGTGCTTTTTTGCCGTTTGGGAGCGTTATTTCGGCGGGTAAAGGCGCTTCCACTACAAAATGGGCGCTGTTGTGGTGCAGCGCTGCTCCTGCGTCGTCCAGCAAGGTCAGGGAAAGCGTGAGCGCCGATTTTTCATTTGGCATGACGAGCCCGAGCGGCTCCAGCGCCTGTTGCATCCAGGGCTGATAAGGCACTTGACGGGTCGTGTCGAGCCAGACTTTTTCCCGGCCCAGCGCATCGAAACCGTGCAGTTGGATGTGCAGGGTGAGTTGTTTTCCCAGATCAGTACGCGGCGAATAAAACGAAGCGAACAGCGGCACGCCGACCTTTTCACCGGGTTGCACGCTCCTGCTGATCTCGTTTCCGGTAGAAATATAAAAATCGGAATGAAAATCGCGCAGGGTCATGCCCGGCGTCAGATCGCCCAGGCCGGTTTCCTTGTTGGAGCGGTCGAAGCGCCAGTAGCCGTTCCATTCATTGATGACGTCGTGGTGTTCGGTGTACAGCCAGCCGGCCACTTTCGGGTATTTCCGGAAGGTATTCATCATGCGATGGTAATCCCAGGACCAGTCCACGTCGCCCGTGCTGCCGTCGTAACCCCACACGTTACCGCATTCGGAATTGATATTGGGCTGTTTGTCCTGCTTATACCCTTTTTCAAAATGGTGGGTACTACCCGCGTAGGTTTCCCGGTCGATTTCCGCGAGCCGTTCTTCCCACATCCAGCCGGGCAGGTAATCGTGCCAGGTATTGAGGTCGGTTTCCGTGTGGCCGCGTCCGCAGCAGATGGAGTTGTCTTCGATCAGGCGGGTCGGGTCGGCAATTTTGGCTTTCCGGTACATTTCCGCCACCCATTTTTGGGTTTCGGGGCGGTATTCCCATTCCTCCTTGCCGTCTTTGATGGTTTTATTGGTTAGCCCCCAGGTTTCATTGAACAGAATCCAGGAAAAAATAGCCGGGTGGTTGAAATCGCGTTTCAGCATTTCGCGGAAAGTATCTTCCGATTCCTTGCGCGCTGCAGCATCGGGTTCGCCCCAGAAATTCGGCAGGTCCGACATGACCAAAACACCCAGGCGGTCGGCCCAGTAGAGTTTACGGGGAATGTCCACTTTGATGTGCGTGCGGATGCCGTTCAGCCCGATTTGGCGCGCAAGCAGGATTTCCTGCTTCATAAAATCATCATTCGGAAATGTGTAGTAGCCTTCCGGGTGGTACGACTGGTCGAGTGTGAGTTGCAGGTAAACGGGTTTGTGGTTCAGCGCAATGTAGGGGAACTCCGTGCCGGGCAAATTGACGACCGATATTTTGCGCATGCCGAAATAGGATTTCACCACATCGTCGCCTACACGCACTTCCGCATCGTACAAAAACGGGTCGTCGAGCGACCACAGGCGCGCATTCGGTATGTTCACCTCAAACGAATATTCGGTTTGGCCTTTCAGTATGGTTTTTGAAACCGATATGGATTGTCCGTTGCCATCGATACTCAATTGCAAATTGGTATTTTGTGGCGCGGGAGCGGGCAGAAAAGCGCTCACTTTTACCTTTCCCGCGTCGATATCCGGGGCAAAACGAACGGCCTCCAGGTACGTATTGCCGCGATTTTCCAGGTAGACGGTTTGCCAGATGCCCCGCGCATTGCCGTAACCTTGTTTCCCGTATAAAGTGAAGGGCCGCCGTACGTCATCGATCCGGATAACCAGTTGCTGCGGGAGACCGTAAGTGAGCTGATCCGTCAGGTCGAATGAAAAAGGCGTGTAGCCGCCATCGTGCGAGCCCAGTTCTTTTCCATCGAGGTAAACGGTTGTACGCCAGTCACTTGCGCCGATGGTGATAAACGTGTGTTTGCCTTTCCATGCGGATGGAACATTGATCGTTCGCTGATACCAGGCGATGTCCGCCGAATCGGGTACACCGGACAAAGGCGAACCCCAGGGGAAGGGGACATGGATGGTGCGACTGAATTTTTGCTGCCCGTTAAACCATTTTTGCTGCACACCCACATCTTTTGCATCCAGTTCGAAAGCCCAGTCGCCGTTCAGGTTTTGCCATTCAGGGCGCTGGAAATCGGGGCGGGGGTGTTCGGGAAGGGGGATGTTGGGCTGGGCTTGGGCTATGGTGGTGAGGGCAAGGAGAAAGAAAGTGAGTAGGCGCATGGATGTAGATTTTTGATTCAAAGGAACACGATTTTGGGATACCCAAAGGAACACGGATTGGAAGGATGAGACACGGATTTAAAGGGATTTTTTCCCTCGTAGAGTAGTATATCAACCACAGATTACAATGATTACACAGATTTAAGAGGGAAAATCTTCTAAATCCGTGTCTTATCCTTCCCATCCGTGTTCCTTTGATCGATGTTCCATGGCGATAAGATCAAGAAATTTTGGATGAATTTTTATGCTCAGGGCTATGCAAATTAAAAACAGTGCATTTGCACGGCAGGAGGACTCGAACTTCACTTTAACCTGAATCACTTGATAAAATGCACAGCGCCCGAAAACATCAATCAAAACGAACTGTTGTAAAACGCACTCACAACTCACCACTCACAACTCACTATGAAATTAGCCTTTATCGGTATCGGCAAAGTAGGTTTTGCCATCGCTAGTCATTTACAGAAAAAAGGACACCAGATCATCGTAGCCGGCAATAATCCGGATTCTGAAAGCGTGAAAAAAGCGCTGGCCGAATGTTCGGATTTCAGCCTTTTGCCCGTCCAAAAAGCCGTCGACGCAGCCGATATGGTTTTTCTGGCTACTCCTTTTAACGCCAATGAAGCAGCCCTGCAAGGCATTGCTTTTCAGGGAAAAACGCTGGTGGACTGCACCAATCCTGTCGGCCCGGGTATTTCGCACGGACTCCGCAGCGAGTGCTCGGGCAGCGAATTGGTGCAGGAGCTGGCGCCGGATGCCAAAGTGGTGAAAGCCTTTAGTATTTACGGATTTGAAAATTTTGCGGACAGCGCATTTCCGGGATACGACGTAAAACCCGCCATGTTGATTGCCGGGAATGATGCCGCAGCCAAACAACAGGTGGCGGCCATCAATACGGATATGGGTTTTGAAACCGTGGATACCGGCGCATTAAGCCAGGCATTGCACCTGGAACATATGACCCTGCTTTGGGTGAAAATGGTGCGCGCCGGGGGGCATCACCCGCATTTTACCTGGGCGTATCTGGAAAAGGCACTCTAGTAAAAACCCCGACTGCTCTATAGCAGCCGGGGTACATAATTACCCGCATTTGGACTATTACTTTGTCAGGGTGACATCTCCTTTTAATAAAATCGTCTCTCCGTTCAAGAGTTCTACTTCGACGACATATACGAATACACCTGGACTCATTTGCGTTCCTTTCAAGGTGCCATCCCAACCGTAATGGTCATCATTGGGTTGGAAATTCTGGGCCGACCAGACTTGTTCTCCCCAACGGTCATAAACATTGAAATGCCGGATCTGCCGAATGCCGCGGCCTCCATAAATAGTGAATACATCATTTTTGCCATTATCATCGGGCATAAATACATTCGGAATGTAAATGTCATATGATTTATCAACCCGAATATTCAACACATCACTGGCTTGGCAGCCATTGGTATCAATGAGGGTGACTTCAATTTTGCCATTCAATTCAGGCAGAAATGTTTGCTCGAGGCAAACAGGTTCCTGGCAATGGAACCATTCCTGCGGCCTCCAGAATATTGTTTCTATGGCTTGTGCCGGAATATTGGTTTGTGCTGTTACTGTAATGCTGTCCCAGTGTGTGATGACCAAGTCGGCGCCCAGCGAAACATGAATACCGGGAGGGTTATTTAATACCTGGGTCGTATCCCAGATACAACCATTGCCATCCACCACGCTGATGTTGTAAGTTCCCGCTCCAAGGAGTTCAAACTGATTATTGGTACCCTGGTTGACGCCGTTCAGATAAAAAGTATACGGAGGGTGGTCTGCCAAAGCCTGAACAAGAATACTTCCGTTTTTATCCCCGTTGCAGTTGGGGTTTTCTGCAAGCAGGCTGCCGGCCAACGGGCTCATTTGCGTCACTTTCATGGAATCGGCATTCAAACAGAAATTGGACAGATTTTGAACGGTAAGCACATAGGTGCCTGCTGAAGAGATAGTAGGGGTGGGTGTGTTCGCCTGCAAAATGACTGCATTGGGAAACGCCGGGGCTGTCCAGGTGTAGGAAAGTACGGCGCCCTGCCCGTTTGCACTACCATTCAGGATAATAGAAACATCATCACATGTTATGACATCATCAGGCCCTGCATCTACTGACGGTGTAAGTATATTTTGTGTAACAGTAACGGGAATAGCATTGTAACAGCCATTGATAGGGTCGAAACCAATGAGATAATAGTTGCCAGGGACACTAATAGAAAGCGTGCTGCCGCTGCCCAGATAAGTAGTGTCATTAGCAGAAATAGTCGCCCATTTTAACAGAATTTGCCCTCCGACAGGTGAACTACCCTGTAAGACGGTACTGGTTAACTCGCAATTCAGTTGAGCAGGCGTTGGCGCTGACAATGGCGGATAATTGTTATCTTCAGAAACAACGATAGAATCTATTGCGGTGCATCCCGTCAGATCATCCATGACCTGAAGAATATATAAGCCCGGATGATCTACCAATATTGCCTGTTGGGTAGAAACAATGCTTCCATTTTCCGACCACCTGTAGGAGGCGCTTGATGCACCCTGTGCACTGCCTAACAATTGGATATTGCTGTAAATACAGTTGATTATTTCATCGGGAACAGCGCTGATACTGGCTGTGGGGTGATTGCTGATGTCTATTACTGTTGCCTGTGTTGTGCTGGCACATCCCTGGCTGCTCACTATTAAAGTGTATGTTCCGGCTGCATTGACGAGTACTTCCGGGTTCATATTGGCGCCAATAATATGCCCGCCCGAGCCAGCACTCCAGAGATAGGATGCAGAAGAACCGGCGCCGGTACCTGTCAGCGTTACAGATGTTTGTATGCAGGATAAACTATCAGGAGGTTGTATGGAAGCAACAGGTATTTCATGCCAGACGACAGGGGTTCCATTTGAAACTGCGGTGCAAACATCCGATAGATTGATGTGCCCCGATCCATCATCATTGCCCACTACTGCTGAAATGTAATATGTTGTGCCATACGACATGATCGCGCTATCAAAACAAAAGGAAGGGGTGTCACTTCTCTTGATTTCTCCCACTATGGCGCCGCTGTTTCCTGTATGCAGGATAAATTCAAGCAAGGCTCCTGCACTGCTTTGATTGGTGTTGTCATAAATTGCAGTTATGCAGCCATCTCCGCAATGTGCCAACTGGCTGGAGCCCATCACCCCCACAGTGTAAGTGCAGCCGAGCTGTTGAATGTTGAACTGGCAAACATCGGAGCATCCATTCGCATCGGTTACAGTAAGGCTATAATTGCCGCCATTCAGGTTGTTAATTGTAAATACTCCCGATGAAACATTGCTTGCACTGCCTGTTTCAGCTCCATTCCACGCAATAAAATACCCCTGGGTGCCTCCGCCAATATTTATACTTGCAACGCCATCCCCCATTCCGATATTGGATGGACTTTGCATGTTGCAAGCGATGTTCAGTACTGTTGCGGGTTGTAAAACGGCAACACAGGTATCGATCAAACAGCCATTGAAATCCGCTACCGACACACAATATGCACCTGCACCGATATTGCAAAGACCTGGAGTCGTACTACCATTATTCCACGCATATGTATAGGGTTGTGTACCCCCGGTGGTTGCAGATTGAATACAGCCTGTACTGGAACCGAAGCAAAGCACATCTGTAATAGCAAGGCTAATCGTCAGTGCGGTGGGTTCTGTTATGGTGGCCTCCGTAGTCGATTGACACCCAACAGCATCCGTCACGGTGACGGCATATATGCCTGGGCACAGACCGACCCGATTTTGACTGCCCGCACCATCCGACCACGAATAACTGATCAAGCCGTTGGCTCCGGTAGTATTCAGGCTGATGGATCCATCGCAGGCATTATTGCAAGAGGCATTCACCGCAAAGTGTGCTACTGCCAGGTTGCAATCGGGTTGCTGGATCAAAAAACCACAGGTTTGTGAACACCCATTGGCATCGCTGACTGTAATGTTATAACTGCCGGCGCTCAAATTATTGATAACAAAATTGCCCGGAGGAAGGTTAGATTGCTGACCGTTTCCTGGTGTCCACACAACCCAATAAGGACCAGTTCCACCGCTAAAAGTCACAACGGAAGAACCATCGCTCCCGCCCACGGTACTCACCATGTTCTGCTGTGAACAGCTGACTGTAACAGGTGTTGGCTCTGTTACCGCTGCGGTGGCGATAAACTGACATTGCGCACCATCTGTAAAGGTGACACTATATGTTCCAGCACAGAGATTGGTATGCTGCTGTGATACAGCGCCATCATTCCACAAGTAACTTACCGGGCCGAAAGCACCTGAATAACTGCTCGTAATACTACCGTCGCAGATCCCGTTACAACTGACCGATGTTGCCGTCAATGCTCCGTTCAGGGCGCAGAGTGGCTGGTCAATATCAAAACCACATGTTTGAGTACATCCCAATTGATCGGTAACAGTGATTTCATATGCCCCGGCACTTAAGCCGGTAATATCGAAATTGCCTGCAGGTATACCAGACTGGGATACACCGGTATTCCAGTTGACAGTATAAGGAGCAATGCCGCCACTGATGTTTACCCGGCCTATACCATCCGTTCCTCCCGGTGTGGAAGCACCACTTAACTGGCTGCAATTGAGTACTATACCTGGTGTTTGAACGATCGTAAAAGTACTGCTGGCGGTACACGTTATTCCACTGGTTACAGTGACGGTGTATGATCCCGCAGCAATACCGGTTAAATCTTCTAACAATAAACTATTCGACCATTGATAAGCATATGCTCCTGGTGGATTCACGGTAATATCAATCGCACCATTAGGTACTATACAGGCACTGTTGGGCGTAACGACACCGGCAATGGTAAACGAAATATCATTATTGCTGACGGTGAAAGTTGCAGTATTGTTGCAAAAATCGGCTCCAGTTACCGTTACAGTATAAGTTCCTGATGTAACGGAAGTTAAATCCTGTATCATCGCTCCGTTACTCCATGCGTAGGAATAAGGCATAACTCCACCATTGACAGTCAAATCTATGCTGCCATCTGCAAGACCGCAACTACTGGGAGTGGTTGAGCCGGATACTGTTGGAGCATTTGTGTTATTGGAAACAGTAAAACTGGCTGTGTTGGTGCAGCCAGAACTACTGGTAACTGTTACGGTATAGGATCCGGGATTGAGTCCGGAAATGTCCTCGCTGCTTTGCCCGGAGCTCCAGTTGAAGGTATAACTGCCTGCAGGGGTAACCGTGAGGTTGACAGCCCCGTTTCCGGGCGAACTACAGGTCGTGTTAGGCGTTGTAGAGCCGCTGATATTGATAGCGGGATTGTTGTTGGCGACCGTTACATTGGCCGTATTGGTACATCCGTTGCTACCGGTTACGGTCACGGAATATGACCCCGGCGCGAGGTTGGGGTTGTTGTTGGTCATAATACCGTTCGACCAGACGACGGAGTAAGGCGCACCGCCACCACCGCTGGGTGCTACGCTGGCGCTGCCGTTGCTCTGGTTGCAGGTGGCCGTGGTGCTGGTCGCGTTGGGAGCGGGAAGTGCGGGGTTGTTGGCAATGGTAAAACTGGCTGTGTTGGTGCAGCCTGCACTTCCGGTAACTGTTACGGTATAGGAGCCGGGATTGAGTCCGGTAATGTCCTCGCTGCTTTGCCCGGAACTCCAGTTGAAGGTATAACTGCCTGCAGGGGTAACCGTGAGGTTGACAGCCCCATTGCCGGGCGAACTACAGGTCGTGTTGGGCGTTGTGGAGCCGCTTAAGTTAAATGCGGACTGGACGGTGACAGTTACTGTTGCTGTCGAACCGCTTGGGCAGGCTCCTCCAGTGACGGTTACGGTATAAGTAGTCGTGGTGGTAGGGCTGACGGATATTGATTGCGCTGATCCTCCTGTACTCCATGCATAGGTATAACCACCTGAAGGTGTGGCCGTTAATGTGGAAGAGCCGCCCGAGCAAATGCTTGTTGGGTTGGCCGTTGCTCCTGCTACCACAGCTGTAGGACAAACCGCAGGGTTGTTACAAGCATTTGGAGTTAGTGAACCTCCTTGCTGCCAGGAGCCTCCGTCAGGCATCCTTTTTACTATTGTTCCGGCTCCCGGATTTCCGCCGATATAAGTCATCAAGCCCAAAAGATTGATGTCGTATGCACTAGGCAAACTGCCTCCGCCTACATTACAAGGGTCAGGGCTAAAATCAGCATCTGCTGCATTGTTGATTTTTGAAGCCGTAGAGGTCCAATAAATTCCTTCAATTGGCGTACCACTGGGGTCGTACAAAGCGATCCATCCGTCAATATTTTGCATTACCCAGTTACCGGTATTACAACTGGCGCCAACCACCCCTTGTCCATTTCCCAGTACCCTGTGACCAAGTGCAGGAAGGATAGTGCCGGGTGGGAAAACCATACAACCACCTGTTCCAAAATTACTTCGGCATGCGACCCTATAACCCGTTAAGTCAATCGGACTACAAGTAGGGTTATATACTTCTATCCATTCCAAACCGTTTGGTACCATACCCTGATTGGTAGCAGGTTGTGGAAGCACTTCATTGAGCATCACCTGGCCGGAAACGACGGAATGTGCAGTGATCGTTAATATGATAGCCAGCACAATCTGGCTCAATTGGAGTTGGGTAGTAAAGCGTCCTGTCATCCCAGATAGTTTTTATTGTTTAATCAATAGGAAACATGTCCCGGCTTCATCATCAAGTTGTAACCAGTAAGGCCCTGGCGCAAGTGTGCTGACATCTATGTATTCAAGGTTGTTTTCAAGTAGACCTGAACACAGGATTTGCCCGTTACTATTCAGAAGATGGTATGGCAACGGCGTTTCCGGATGTGTTCCAGCAATCGTCAGCGTATTTGCCATAGGCGTCGGGTAGAGTGTAATTGTTCTGCTGATATGGTGGAGGTTCTGCACGGATACAATTGGGTATACTGCTGTACTACCATCCCAATCTGTTTGTTTCAGCCGATAGTAATTAAATCCTTTCAGCGGATTATCATCTGTGAGGCTGTATCGCAGTGTTTCTGCGGAATACCCGGCTGCTTTTATGACCCTGAGTTCTTCCCAATACCAGCCATTGCCGGATCTTTCCATTGTGAAGTAATCGCTGTTTTGCTCGGATGCAGTACTCCATTCCAAAAGCACTGCATCCGCCATCATCTTTGCGCTGAAATAAAGTAATTCAACCGGTAAAACGTTGCCCATCAGGTTGTTGGAAGAAGATGACGCAAGGGTAAAAGGGTTGAAACTTGTTACAGTACCTGAGAAGACAGACCCCGCGGAGGTATTTCCACTTGCACCAGTATTTCCTTCATTTACCCATTCGCTACCATTGAATCGGGCTACCCGAAGGTCATCTAATACGGAGATGCTGCCGCTTCGTGTACTTTCCCAATACAAATTGACCATTGCACTACCGCTACCGGCTGTTTGGTTGAGTGTCCAGTATTCGGAAGCACTGATATGATGCAATCCGGATGCTATACTGGTGGAATTGCTTGGGGAGTCTCCAAAATATTCAGCCGTAAAAGTGGACGAAGTAGAAATGTTGGAAATTTCAATAGGGGCATAATTGCCACTTTTCCCAACAGGGAACAAAAAAGTACTTGTCCCAACCTTACTGCAAGGGCCTTCTATGTACTTGCCGGGCCCATAACCGCTGGAGACAGCTCCGCTATTGAGTGTTAAGGAAAAAGAACCTGGGGTCATTGTGCCGTTCAGAAAGAGTAGACTGGTATTGACCATGAGGTTTCTGGCAAGCTGAACCCCTGCGCTATTATTGATTGTCAATGTTTTCAGGATACTACCTGTAGTTGGGAATGGCGCCCAGTTGCCGCCAGGATTGGTGCGGCTTCCTGTCACAGTCTCCTGTGCCGTAGTACCCGAATAGGTCTCATTAAGCCCTGCCGGTCCGCTTGCAGTCAGATACCAAAAACTGTTTCTTGTATTTGTACCCAGTACCATGGCAATATCCAAAGTCTGTACACCGGTTCCATTGAAGTAAAATCCGGTAGCGCCAGGTAAAAAACCGGAGATGGTTCCACCTGATAATCTAAGATCGCCTTTACATTTCAGAAATGAAGCAGCGCTCGTGGAAGATGTAGTGGCAAACTGAAAATCACCGCCTGAAATGCTGCAATCGCCATAGATGCTAAGGTCAACCGTATTAGCAGACCCACTGGCATCCGACATCCAGAAAGACCCGCTTTCAAGCGTGAAATTTGATCCGACAGACGCGACGATGTTCCCGGAACTGGAAGTGATTTTACATTTTCCTCCGGTCTGTTTATATGAGCCTGTAATAGAAATACCTTGTAATCGTATGGAACCGCTGCCGGTAGAAATAATTCGCAATTCATTGGTTATATCATCCGGAGTGAGGTCATTGTGGTCAGTTGTCTGGTTCGGACGATTATATTCAATAATGCCAAAGGTCTGGTTAAGATTTGAATAGGAGGTGTTTCCCGAATGATTGTTCATCAGCCGTAAAACCGAATTATTATCCCAGGTAGCTACCGGAATACTCCCACCGGAGGCTGTCAGAGCTTGTTCATATACCCCGGTCGAGCCGACGGAAATGGTCGCGCCGGTGTTTCGGTTGATCGTATTTAAATTAGCAGTCCGGGTCCAGGTTCCATTAATGATCAGGTCAGTACCTGCTCCATCGGCTAACGTTACAGTTGCAGCACCGGAATGGACAACTTTCCCACCAGGGTCAACAGTGGTTTGGTCAATGGTAATAGCCGTTGTGATATTAATAGTAAAGCCGTTGACTACAGTTATCGCGCCATCTGAAGAGTTTGGCGCCAAAGTAGCGTCTACCCAGGTTGATCCATTGTATCTTTCCCAGCTCGATACAGTATTCCAGAGCCCTGTTCCTGCTGCTTTGGTGCGATAATCACCTGTGCTTTGTCCAAATAAAGTATGGCAAAAAATGAATAGAAAACAGGCGTACCATAACTTGCCCGAAGCGCCGAGGGTATACATTTTCATAATTACCAAATTTCATATTTGAGTAATCAAATGTAGATTTGGTGCGCCCCCATAGGCCTATTAATTAAACTTAATCATTGTTACAAAGAATTAAAAGCAATAAATTTTAAAAAAATTAGAATAATAATTTGTATACACGTTCAAAAATTTCATCCCTGTAAGACCAGTCCTGACCATACTTTTTCAAATCACAAGTAGTCAAAACCAAAAACGGGTCAATACTTTCCTTAAATTTAGACTTGACGGCATTGTGATGAAAAAGAGCCGGGCTGATGAATATTTGTTCAACAGGCATGTTTAAAGAAGCAACTGATCCATTCAGTTGAATGAAGAACCGGGGGCTAAGATGTTTGTTCAGCATCCTTAACATCCGGTTTCGGCTTACCTGGCTGTCTTTAATTTCTACCTCGATATGGTGCATCAATGCTACTGAAAGATAGAGCCAATAGAAATAAGGATAAGTACAGTTGTTGCCACTCCATCTATAGATTGTCTCCTGTTCATTTACCTGGCATTTCAAAGCAAGTTGAAATTGCTGTTTGTCGGACTGGTAATCAAAATGAATAGATTTTGGTGAAATTTCATCTTGATTGGAGAGTTCAGATAAACCAGAATACGGCAAATCAGAAGAAGCATCTTCGGATTGACCGGCAACACTGCCGCCAGTCAATCCCAATACTTGGTCCACCTGAATATACATCCGGTATGATATCATAACGATGATCACCGTGAGGTAGAACAGGGCTGGATAATGAATAAAATATACAATATGAAAATTACTTACAATGGCTTCATTTTCAAATAAATTGAAAAGGGGCATAGCCATAGAGCCCAGAATAACCAGGAATAAAATACTGACCGCCAATGTGTTATACACTATCAAGACCCCGATTTTAGGGTATGCCTGTTTGCAGTATCGGTTCAGTCCATAACCGAATAAAACAATAATCGGCGCTGAAAGTACCGTGTCAATAAAGGCTACGACGAGTCTCCCGATGTTGTTTTCGTGAATGCTGACCCGATCCAGAATGAACGACAGCATGACGATAATGATGGCAATGATCGAAATGTTGAAATTAATCCGGTCGTTCCTGAAACGGCGAAACAAACCCAGGTAAGGGAGCACTAAAAACAGGAAAAGGTTATTAAACAGAGACATCACCCGGAATATCGAAGCGAGCAAATTTGCATCTCTCCCTGCTTCCGGAAACAATTTGGAAAATAAATGCCCCATTGATGACAGTGCCCATGTCAGTAAGATCAATCCCGAAAATAGAATACCGTTTTTTGAGGCGCCGTTTGGCGTTTGTTTGCGATACCAAAAGGAAAAAACAATAGAGCAGCACATGAGCAGCGTGAGCGACAAGATCACGTGATAAAAAAGTTGTATGCTCTCCAGTGTACTATTCATTCCGCAAGAAATTATTGTATGCCGAATACATGCTCCTCCGTTTCATTCAAACATATACGCTGAAATCCTGATCCTTTGGTTTGACTGAATTGGGATCAGCCCTATTTCGCAACAAATATCGTTTCTTTATCCAGAACAATGCTCCCCTTTTCATATTTGCCCTATATCTGTTAAACAACTGATAGTCAAATCAGGAATTTGCTCCCGTTTTCACGGAGCGTAGTTGTGCTGGGCTTCAGGCATAAAAAAAGACAGGTCAGGCTTACGCCCGACCCGCCTAATAAACCCCAAAAAACCAAATGAAAACTTCTTTATAGAAACAGTCGATCTATGTTGTTATTGCTTATTTGTTGTTCGGCTTGATAATCAAGCATTTGTATGAAAACAACGCAAACTGATTTTAGTTCTGCACTTACATTTCTTTTACAATCTTATACACGAGAAAAAGGTGGACCGAGTTGCCTGTACCCTCAAAAAAAATTACATTAATTATTCAAGGCCCCGGCGCTGATCCAGATCTGCACTTTCCGGATGTCGCAATCGGGTAAAGGATAGCTGCCGACCGGTTCGGGCATAGGTTTGAAACCCGGCGCATGTGTGATGGAACCGATGAGCGTGCCGCTGGTAACACTGGCTTTCACCTGCGTGTAATTGGTGAGCGAAACGCCGCCACCCGGATTGGAACCACTGTGGCAGCCCTGGCATTTCAGGCTGATGAGCGGCATAACAGAGCCGCTAAAAGTCACGTTCGTCGTGTCGCAATCGGCATCACAAGTCAGGTTGAGCGCGCCCTGTTGTATCCATTTCAGGATGAGTGCGCGTTGGGCCGTCGGCAATGCAGCCATCGGCGAGGGCGGCATCCGGTCGCCGCCGGTCATATTCAATACCCGGTACAGTTTGCTGTTCGACGGACTCGAAAGATTGATTTTGCCCGTATTGCGGGTGTTGGTGTAGTTGTTCAAAATAACGCCGTCTTCGTGCGACTGCACATTGTGGCAGCCCGACATGGCACAGTTGGACGTCAGAATAGGCAAAATATCCTGCGTGAAATACACGGAGTCCGGACTGCATGGATGGACGACCGGCGGCGGGGTAGTGTCCACAGGATCAGGGACATATGGGTCCAGACTGCCGATATAAACGGGCTCGCGTTTACAGGATGATGTGTATAAGATGAAGGCTATCAGCGCGAACGCCACAAAGGCAAAGAAGGATTTTCCAGAAAATTGCATTGATTTAGATTAGGATGGATTGTTGATTATGGCTTTGTGCCACAAGGTTGATAAGGGTTGATAAGGGTTTATAAAGGTTGATAATTGCCACTCTGGAAAGTGATTTCTCTCTTTTGAGTGGCCATTATCAACCTTTATAAACCCTTATCAACCTTCATCAACCCTATAGATTACTTCATCGGGCTCAAATTGGCCGCAATATTGATATTGGCTGTTTTGCTCACTTTGTCCGCCACGAGTGAAGGAACATCCACATTGTAATCGGCTAAAGCGAGGGCAAAATTGACTGCGGAGCTTACTTTACCACTTTTCACCGTGAATGTCACAGGAACAGTCAATGGTTTGGATACGCCGTGCATGGTCATCGTACCGCTGGCATTCACTTTGTAAGTGCCGTCTTTATCCGTATTCACTGCAGTGGCATTATCCAGTTTGCCTTTAAAAGTCGCTTTCGGGTAAGTGCTGCTTTCCAGGTAGTTTTCATTAAAATGCTCCTGCATCAGGGCGCGTTCGAACAGGAAACCTTTGACCAGTACCGCCATTTCCACGGCGCCGCTGCTTTTGTCCCACACACAGGTACCCGATTTATTGACTGCTTTGATCGATTCCGGCGAATTGGGAGCAGTAGCGTCGAAACCGACTACGCCATCGCGGGTGAACAGTTTTTGGGCATTTGCGGGCGCTGTGAAAATAGCGGCCAGCGCAAGTGTGAAAATAAAAAGATGTTTGTTTGACATGATTAAAGTAGTTGCTGTGTGAAAGAGAAAATACAGTTGAATGCTTTTGCTAAAATGTTGATAATCAAACAATATTGTTTGCAGACTGTCAACCAATTTGTGCAGATTGAGACTTGTTTAGCAGAAAGCAGGTCACTGATTTAACT
>JADLCC010000543.1 GCA_020847425.1 Saprospiraceae bacterium | reverse complement strand
GGCAGACCGCGGGGCGATTCCATCAATAACAATGTGTTGTTTGCCAATGAGTTGCAGATCATGCAACTACAGGCCGACCTGGCGGTGCTCAGCGCCTGTCACACCGGTTTCGGAAAATTACACAAAGGGGAGGGCGTGTACAGCCTTGCGCGCGCTTTTGCAGTAGCAGGCGTACCCAGTACGGTCATGAGCATCTGGCGCCTGCATGAAAACACCGCTCCATTGCTCATGGAGGCTTTTTTCAAATACCTGAAAGCAGGCAAAACCAAAGATGAAGCCCTGCGCCTGGCGAAACGTGACTTTTTGAACGACGACGCGAATTACGACAGTACCCATCCTTTTTATTGGGCGGGCGTTACGGTCAGCGGCGATATGTGCAGCCTTGGCACTTCCTCCTGGCTTTGGTGGTGGATCGGCGGGGGAGCGTTGCTTTTGGCATTGGTGCTGGTTTTTAGAAAAAGAATGAGGAATGAGGAATGAGGAATGATGGGATGAGGGGGAGAGGAATGAAATACGCTTTATTTATGGATACAATTGAAAAAATTGAACTGTTGAAGTTCAGAACCAAGCAGATGTCGTTGCGGGTGATCAGGCTTTATCAAAGCTTACCTGCAAACGGCGAAGCGCAAGTTATCGGCAGACAATTGCTCAGAAGTGCTACTTCGGTTGCTGCCAATTACCGGGCCGTTTCAAGGGCTCGCTCTGATGGCGAGCGTTTCAGTAAAATATCTATTGTTGTAGAAGAAGCCGATGAAACTTTGTTCTGGCTTGAACTATTAACAGATGCGGGAATTGTCTCCTTTGCAAAACTTTCCGAGCTACACAAAGAGTGCGAGGAAATACTCAAGATCGTCTCCTATACCCGAAAAAACATGAAAGCCTCCAAATAACCCACCCTCATTCCTCATACCTCATTCCTCATACCTTTCGATAAAGGCTCTATACCGCTCATCCCCCCCCAGCACCTCCTTATTCCCCAACACTATCAGGTGTTCGCGGGCGCGGGTGAGCGCCACATTGAGTTTTCGGTCCACGGCGCCTTCGCCCATGCTGACGAGGCTGGTCAACTGGTATTCCGAGTGCACACAGGTGGAAACAATGATCACCTCCCGGGCGCCGCCCTGGTAGCGCTCTACAGTATCTATGGTAACCGTATCGGGATCGATGCCCGCTTCTGTGAGACTCGCCCGCAACTGAGCAATTTGCGCCCGCCAGGGCGTGATGATGCCCAGGGTTTGCATAGGCAGCCAGGGTTTGTTGTTGAGTTCGTACAAGTTCTTGAAAAACAGCACGATACGCGCTGCTAATGCCGCTTCCGACTTGTTTGTTTTGGCGTTAAAAACAGCGTCTTCCGCAGCGACGGGGAAAAATACTACCCGTTTTTCCGAGCATATTTTTTCCATGGCAGGATCCAGTCCCGGCAAATCGTACCACAGTGGGCGGTGCTGCCGATGGCTTTCATCAGGCGTGTCGGCCAGCGTTTTTAACAGGCCCTGGTAAAAAAACTGGTTCGGGAAATCCATGATATCCGCGTGCATGCGCCCCTGCCGGTGGAGTTGTCCGTAGGCCCAGTGCCAGCCCTGTTCCTGGCAGCGCCGGTACAGCCGCTCGAAGTAGGATTCCCGCAGATCCTGCAAACCGATGGTGTGCAGTTCGGGGTCTTCAACCAGGGTCGTTTCCGGGCGTTGCGTGGTGATAGCGGGCAACTGCCGGTGGTCGCCGATGAGGATAAAATGTTCGAAGCGGGTGAGCAAACCGATCAATTGCGGTTCGAGGATTTGAGAGGCTTCGTCGACAATCAGGCGCTGGAATTTTTTGAGGCGCAGCAGCCCGTCATTTTGGCCGAAAGATGCCACAGTACTGACAAAAATCCGGCGCGGTTCCAGCACGGCCCGCAATTCGGCGCGGTTTTTTGCCGGCGCAATTTTGACGCTCAGCAGTTGATCGCGGAAACGTTCGGCCGTCGAGTGCCTGCCACCGATGCGGATATATTGTTCGCGGATATCGCCGCCGATGGCATCGAGGGCGTCGCAGATTTCATCCACAGCCCGGTTGGTGTAGGCCAGCAGCAGCAGGTTGTCGGTCGTTTCGCGCAGCACCCAGGCAGCCAGGTCGCGCAGCATAACACTGGTTTTTCCGGTGCCGGGCGGCCCCCACAGCAGGAAATAGTCGCGTGAGGGAACGATGTTGCGCCAGTCCAGCGAGGCAGTCTCGCCGCTCTCCGCAGGCGCCTCGGGCCGGCGCGGCGCTTCGGCGCCCAGGAGCAATGCTCTGCGCTGCGGTGCAACATTGGCCCATTCGAGCAGTCCGCGGTATTGCGCAGCAAAACCAATGTCCATCAAATCCGGTTCGAGGCACCAGTACCCTTCCGTTTCAAAAGAGATCAGGTTGAACTGCCGGTAGCGCAGTTGGACGGTCACCCGGGTGTTGCTCAGTTCGCTGATGGTACATTTGATGACCTGGTGCTGCAAAACCGTATCGGAACTATCGATTGCAGGGTACAGCACTGCGATGTCGCCGACCCTGAAATTGGCCAGCGGATTGGTGTGTTCCGTTTTTTGAAAAACGATGCAGGGATCGAGTTGGTCGGCCCTGTTTTCCAGGATTTCCAGGTGACTTAAAATGCTGAACTGCTGTTGTTTGTCACCAAAACTGCTGCGCCAGAGCGCTGCGTGGCCAAAAGCATTGTCGCCGGCTTCGTCGCCGGTTTTGGCCAGCCAGTGTTCCCGCGCAATAAAACCCGTGAAAGCATTGAAATACTTTTTTTCCAGGGAATTCAAGCGGCCGTAAGTGCTTTCAAACATCCCGTAATCACGTTCCGTAAAACCTTTTCCATTGGCAGCTTTCAGTCTGCCGAATACCGGAATCACCTCATCGCCCGGCTGAATTTTGGTGAGCAGCCGCTCGATAGCCACCATCTGGTTGCGCACCTGCAGGGCTTCCCATTGTTCGGGTGCGACGGTGGGGGCGAAGCGCAGGTGGTTCAGGTCGACGCCGGAATAGAGGATGTACTTGGCCGGATCGGTGTGTTGCCCGAACACGGAACGCACCAGCAGGTCGTACAGCAGGGTTTGTGTAAAATGGCTGCGCGCAATGCCGTAACTATTGGGTTTGAAGGGCGTACCGCTTTTTAATTCGACGATAGCAGCCTGGTCTTCCGTTTTGTAAAACAAATCGAGGCGGCCCTGGATGCCATATTGTTCGCTGAAAAACGAGGGTTCCAGAAAACAGTGTTCCGGTTCGATACCCTGGCGGGCGAACCCGCCGGCGGCCATATTTTTCAGGGTTAAAAAATGTTTTTGCGCTTTTCCAGAGACGGATTTTACCTCCGCATCGCGCATAGGAGCATACACGAAGGGGTACAACTGAAAGGTTTCTCTGAAAACCTCGCTCCATTCCGCCGCAGGTTCGGTGAGCAGGCGATCCAGAAAAAAGTTGGCGATATTTCCGATGAGTTTGGCTTCGCTGTTTTCATAGGGCAAAAATTTCCGCACCAGGAAAGTATAAGGATCGGCGCCGGTATCTTTAAAACACTCTGCTATTGCCGATACATCCATCAGGTAGTCCGGTTCCACCACAATGGCTCGGGGGCAATAGTTTCCAGCGCGGTCGATATCCACGTCTATCAGGTTGAGCGTCACCGGGAAACCAAAAACTTTGCGGATCACCTGGATGGTCGGCATAAAATTTTCGTTGCGTTCCGGCATCCCGTACCGCATGCGAACCGGCCGGTCCGATTGTTCTTCATCTATGACAATCAGGCAGTTGTGATCCGGGTCGTCTTTGATGGCTACCACCCGGGCCGTGCGTACCCAATGGTCGGCAGGTTCTGCTTCCTGCAACTGATCCAGTGTTTCACCCAGGTCGAATGCGGCGATCAATTCCGCCGGGATGGCTGCTTCGGTAAGTACCAGCACAGCCTCTGCAACGGCTTGCAAACCCAGTTGAACACTTTTTTCAGTGGCAACCTGGCCATTCCGCACGCGTTTGGCCAGCAACCGGAAGCGGTGGATGCGCCTCAAAATATCCGGCTGAAAGTGGAACAAATGCCCGGCATAACTGATTCGGGCAAACAGGCTGCTGAAAACAATTTGTTCGCGCCGGGTAGCCTCCAGAAAAATACGTTCCATCAATCCCGCCAGCGCCAGCACCCGTTCTGCCGGAGGCCAACTGGGATGGGTGGCGATTTTCGTCAGTTCGCGATAAAACAAAGGGGCTGATTCGGATGGGAACATGTGGGCAAAGTTCCGTTATAGTCCACACTTTTGTATGTCATAAAGTCAAAAGTATACACTTGTTTTTGAGCATTTATGGCGTTGTGATACACCAACACTATTACCTTGGCGTGCTTTTTTACCTGCAGAACCATGACGAATACCATTTCAACGCTGACTGACTGTCCTGTGGAGCGCGCCATTGTGCGCACCTTGCTCTATTTTGAGCTGTTTTCTTATCCCCTGACAGCGCGGGAAATATGGCAGTTTGCCCACTTTGAATCATCCGAGCCGGAGCAGCAGGCTACAACGGAATCCTTTGAAATGTTTCAGGAAAAATTGCAAATGCTGGTAGCGAAGGGTGCAGTTTTTCAGTTTCAGGACTTTTACCAGACCATGCAGCACCCGGAATGGGTAGAACGCCGCCGGAATGCCAACCAACTGGCCGATGCCTTTTTGCCCAAGGCGCGCCGGATGGCCCGGTTGATTGCAGGATTTCCATACATCCGGGCGGTGTTCGTTTCAGGCTCTTTGTCCAAACACTGCATGAAGCCCGATGGTGATATCGATTTTTTCCTGATCACGACGCCCGGCAGGCTTTGGCTGGCGCGCACCTTGCTGGTACTGTTCAAAAAAGTTTTTCTCTTTAATTCGCATAAATACTTCTGTGTCAACTATTTCATTGACACGGAACACCTCGAAATTGAAGAGAAAAACCAGTTTACCGCTACCGAACTGATCACCCTGCTTCCCATGTACGGCAAAGAATGGTACCAGGATTTTTGCCGGAAAAACCAATGGGCATGGCGGCAATACCCGCATTACACGCCGCGACCGACGGATCAGGTGCCGCAGGGAACCCGCTCGGGGTTGAAACGCAGCGCAGAATGGCTGCTGGGTGGAGCAGTAGGCAACTGGCTCGACCAGCAGGCCATGCAGGTGACCGTCCGTTTCTGGAGAAAAAAATTCAGCCACCTGGATGACAGTACCTTTAATGTCGCACTGAAATCGCGCAGGTATGTATCGAAACACCATCCGTTGTATTTTCAGCAAAAAGTGCTGGTGCATTTGGCGGCGCGGATGGAGGAGATGAAATAAAGGGCAAAGGGCAAGAGGCAATTTATTGCATTAGTTCAAATGGCACTTTTGTTCATTGCCCTTTGCCCTTTGCCCTTTGCCTCTTGCCTTTTGCCTCTTGCCCTTTACTTCAACTCCCCCGGCGTCGCCGAAATCCGTTGCAAATTCCCGTTCCGCAGTACCCAAAGCGCCACAGCCCGTCCGATCGTTTTTTCATCCAGGCCTTTGTGCAGGTCATCGATGGAGTCGATGGGTTTTCCTTCAAATTGAACGATGATATCGCCGGCGACAATGCCTGCCTGGGCTGCCGGAGAGCCGGGTTCCACGCTTTGTATCTGGATGCCACCTTTCGAGGGCAGTTCCAGGGCGTTCAGCCATTTAGCGGGCAGCGGCACGGATTGGGCGCCGATTCCGAGATACCCTCGGCGCACGCGGCCTTCGAGGATGAGTTTGCCGACAACAAACTGTGCGAGGTTGGAAGCAACTGCAAAACAGATGCCTTGCGCGGGTAAAATCACTGCGGTGTTGACGCCGATAACCAGCCCGTGCGAATCTATGAGCGGTCCGCCGCTGTTGCCGGGGTTCAGGGCCGCGTCGGTCTGGATGACGTCGTCGATCAGTCGCCCGTTCTGGCTGCGCAGGGTGCGGCCCAGGGCGCTGACCACACCGGCAGTTACGGAATACTGGAAACCGTATGGGTTGCCGATGGCAATGGCGATCTGTCCGACCTGCAAGCGGTCGCTGGCGCCGAAAGCGACGCTCGACAGGTTGTCACCTTCAATTTTTACCACCGCGATATCGGTAGCCGGGTCGTCGCCGACCACACGCGCCTGGAAAGAACGCCCGTCCGGCAGGTTGGCTTCAATATGGGTAGCACCGTTGACTACGTGGCTGTTGGTAACCAGGTAGCCGTCGCTGCTGATCAAAAAACCGCTGCCAGTACCATCGCCTTGCTGGTTGGGCGGTACAGGGCGGTTGCGCTGTCCCTGTGGTTGCGGTTTTTGAACTTTCAGGTGTACAACGGCGTCGCTTACGCGTTGTGTGACGCGTACGACAGTTTGAGAATAGGCATCGAGCAGCGCGGCATCTTCTTCGGCTGCGCGGCGTTTTTGTTCGGATGAAGCGCCGGCCGCCCCTTCGGTAGCAAGAAAACTAAGCATGGGTAGTTATCTGTTATGAGTTATTGTTTATCAGTGTTGATAATCAGGTAAAGGGTAGGAGGCTGTTTCAAAAGGAAAAGGAATAGGCGAGAAGTATGCCAATTTGGGATGGGGCGACAATATGGCAGTGTCTGGTGTTTAGTGTGTAGTTTTTAGTGTTTAGGGAGCTTCGCCCAAGCTGCACACGGTTGCCTCAGGCGAAGCGCCCTAAACACTAAAAACTACGCACCCAAAACGCCAGCCGCCCATTTTTTCAAATCCTGCCGTTGTATCGCTGCGGCCATCAGTTCGGGAAATAGATCAGGCGTACAGGCAAAAGTCGGGATATCCAATGCGGCAAAAGCGGCGGCGTTTTCGTGGTCGTAAGCAGGAGCGCCTTCGTCGCTGAGGGCCAGTAAGGCAACCATAGTGACGCCTGCCTGTCGGAGTTCGTGGGCTTTTTTGAGCATTTCTGTTCGGTTGCCGCCTTCAAACAAGTCGCTGATAAGCACCAGGATGGTGTCCTGCGGCACACGCACGAGGGTTTGGGCGTATACCAGCGCTTTGTGGATGTCGGTGCCGCCGCCCAGTTGTGTGCCGAAAAGCAGTTCGACCGGGTCATGCAGGTGCTCGCTGAGGTCGGCAACAGCCGTATCGAAAACCACCACATGTGTTTGAACCGCCCGGACGGATGCGAGGGCAGCGCCCAGCACCCCGGCGAATACGACCGAACTGGCCATAGAGCCGCTTTGGTCGGTGAGTAAAATGATATGCCGCAGGGCCTGTCCCTTGCGACTGAAGCCAATCAGTGTTTCCGGGATAATCGTCCGGTATTCCGGCTGGTAGTGTTTCAGGTTCTGGTGAATGGTGCGCCGCCAGTCTATTTCGGCTGGGCGGGGCCTGCGGTTGCGGGCGGCGCGTTGCAGTGCCCGCTGAATGGATTCGCGCAGTGGGTTTTTCAGGCGTTTTTCCAGGTCGTCCACCACTTTTTTGATCACCAACCGGGCTGTTTCGCGTGTCTGGACGGGCAGTACTTTGTTCAGCGACAACAATGCACCGACCAGGTGAATATCAGGTTCGACGCTGGCCAGCAGTTCGGGCTCCAGCAGCATGCGGGTGAGGCCCAGGCGTTCGAGTGCATCGCGTTGCAAAACCTGCACCACTGGCGCGGGGAAATACCGCCGGATATCTCCCAGCCAGCGGTTTACATTGGGCGACGAACTGCCCAGACCGCCTTTGCGCTGCCCGCCGTACAAGGCTTCCAATACATTGTCCATACCCGTAGCGCCTGTATCCAGCGGGACACTTTCTTCAGGATCTGCCTGCTGACCGAGAATTAGTCGCCAGCGTTCCAGGCGGCCTATGTCTTTTTTATTTTCCAAATGTTATTCTGATGCTGGTGTGAGAGTGCGTTTATTTTTTGGTAAAAAAAATGAATGATAGAATAATTATTATATTTTCGCCTTTACAAAACGGTGTTAAAACACCAAAACGAAAAACATTTTATAACGAAACACTTTCTTACACATGAATGCATTTTTATCGCTGGGTCGCTGGGTTTTTGCCCTTCCGTTCGCCATTTTCGGCCTTTTTCATTTCATGAATGCCGACGTAATGGCCAATTATGTGGTACCACCTTATATGCCTGCCAAAGCCATCTGGGTGTATTTGTCCGGCGCCGGCCTGATCGCTGCTACCGTCAGCATGTTGATCGGCAAATATGATAAATTAGCCACAACTCTGCTGGGTGTTTTTTTACTGCTGCTGGTTTTGATGGTTCACCTGCCCGGCGCCATGGCCGGCGGAGAAGGCTCACAGTCTGCTATGTCTTCTCTTTTGAAAGACCTTTCTCTGGCCGGTGCTGCCATGATGTATGCGCTGAATTATGCGAAAGACCGGTCGGTGATCGGCTAAACGTGAGACGTGAATCGTGAGTCGTGAATCGTGAGTGGCGCTTCGCCTAAGGCAACTGTGTAAAGTTTGGGCAACGCCCAACTCACTATTCACGATTCACGACTCACTTTTTACAAGTCCTTTACACTGTTTTACACCCATTTTGCGGCATCTCCTGCCGCCGGCGATACTTTTGTGCCATCGTTTAAATAAAAACATGGAACATGAAAAGAACAAATCGCCCCGTATTACTACTGCTGTTGTGCAGTGTATTTTCCACTATTTCTTTTGCCCAAAACCATTACACCAATTGTACCGCAGCCTTTCTGGACAATAAACTGGTGGTGAATGAATACTCACCCGAAGGAAAATGTGTGCTCGACAGCACTGCCACGGGCACCCTGACCGTCAGCCCGGCTACCTATGACAACGAAGTCTGGACGGCGCAATACCCCGCCGAGTTCATGGTGGCCATCCGCGATGGCAATACCCGCACCATTTGTATGTTTTCTGATAAACGATACAAAAAACTGGACATCAGCAAGGTTATATCCCAATGCCGGAAAGGTGATCATATTGTGCTGATGACGATGGACAACCAACTTGCGCTACCGCACAACGAAATCCTCATTCAATAAGCATGATCAACAAACTGATTATCTCGGCACTCCTGGCGGGTTGCGCCCAGGCGCCTGCTACCGGCCCGGTTGCTCCAGTGCCCGCTTTTCCAGGCATCGTTTACACCTCCGCCGATGAAGGCCTGACCTGGCAAAGCGCCGGTTCCGGGCTGTCGGCCAATGCACAGGTGGAATATATTGAAACGCAAGGGGAGTATGTTTTCGCAGGAACAGAAAACCGCGGCTTGTACAGAAAACGTAAAAACGGCGGCGACTGGGAACAAACCGGTCGCATGCAATTTGCATTCGATGAAAAAATTACCGGCTTGTACGCAGCAGGACAGGATTTGTTTGCCTGCGTTTACCGGGGCGGATTATATAAAAGTTCCGACAGTGGAAATACCTGGGTTTCTATGCACAACGCATTGAAAGACAAGGCGGTACGTGCTATTTATCAAAAAGAGAAAACGTTGCTGGTAGGCGTCGACAGCGGTGTGTTTGTGACCGATGATGGTGGAAAAACCTGGGAACAAGTGTTTGACGAAGGCCAGGTAAATACCCTGACGGAAGTGAACGGTATCCTGCTGGCTGGAACGTACAAGGGCCTGATCCGCTCGAATGACGGCGGAAAACACTGGAAATGGGTGTTGCAGGAAGGCGCCGTGTTCAAAACTCCGGTGATCAACAACAGGATTTTTGCGCTGAACAGCTCCGACGGGTTTATGGTATCAGACGATACCGGGCTTTCATGGGAAAAAATAGAAACCGATTTGCCGCCCGGGAAAGATGTTTTCGACATGGTCCAACTCGGCGATTACTACTTGTGCAGTCACTCCAACGGCATATATCGTTCCGCCAAAGATGGCGCCCATTGGGAACAGGTAAGAGAAGCCACAGGTGAAACATTTCTGGATTTAAAAGTTGTAAATGGTATGATCTATGGCGGAACCGTCCACAGTAAATAACAGCATATTTTTATCTGCACGGGATGCCTTCAAAAATGTATGGCAGACATTCTCTTTGCACTCTGCCGTCGAATGGGTTACTTTTGTGGATATGGATCGACCACGTTGGAAGAAAATACCCCGCACTACAGTAGGCATTGGTGTATTGCTGTTGACCGGATTGTTTGGTGTGTGGCTGGTCAGGAAAAATGTTTCTGCCGGCCAGACCGATACCGATGTTTTTGCGGAAAAAGTCAACCTGTCGCTGCGGCGTACGGCGCATTACCTGCTTGTTCAGGCGGGTGACAGCAGCTCGCGCATTGCGACGGTACAGCACCCGGAAGCGCATACCTGGTTGTTGCGTTTCGATCAAGCGTTTAACTACGACAGCCTGCCTGTCTTGCTCCAGCAATCGCTGGAAATACACGGTATCCACGACAATTACGACGTGGCGGTACTCAACTGTTTGGATGGGGCGCTGGAACTGGGTTATAATTTCTGGGACTTCAGGCGAAATAACTCCGCACCCTGCGGCGGCCGGGAAATGAAAAACGACTGCTATAACCTTCAGGTGCGGTTTATCCCGGCGACAATAAGAACTGAAAACATTGTTCTGGGCTGGATTTTGGCTGCAGGAGGGCTATTGACAGGTATTTTTTTTACAGCACGTGGCCGTTGGAAACCGCAATCCGAGCCTGTCGAAAAGACAGATATTGCTGAAGCTAACCAGGTCGTTTTCGGCCAATCCAGGCTCGATACCGGCAATCAGGTGCTCCTTTCAGGGTCCGCAAGGCATCAACTTACCTATCGCGAAGCCAAACTGCTGCACCTGTTTGCCAGCCAACCCAATCAATTGCTGGAACGCGACCAAATCCTTCAATCTGTCTGGGGCGACGAAGGTATCATCGTCGGCCGCAGCCTGGATGTGTTTGTGTCGCGCCTGCGCAAGTTGCTGCGCGATGATCCGGGCGTGCGGATTGTTGCGGTGCATGGAGTGGGGTACAGGATGGAGATAGAAGTGAGAATCGTGAATCGTGAGTCGTGAATCGTGAGTGGCATTTTGCCCAGGACTTCTGTGTGAGCCTTGGGCAAAGTGCCACTCACGATTCACGATTCACGATTCACGTGTTCACCTCTAAACAAGATAGTACATCTCCATTTCCCCCTTATTCTTCGCCGCCACTTTCCCGCGGTATTCCCATTGAAATTCGTCGAGCACAACATCCCGGGTGGTGCCGCTCACATTGATGCGGCCGGGTTCGCAGGCTTCTTCCAGCCGGGCGGCGGTATTTACCGTGTCGCCCCAGATATCGTAGGCGAATTTTTTGGTACCGACGACACCTGCCACGACCGGCCCGAAATGAATACCGATGCGGGCTTCAAAAAAAGGCCTGCCTTCTTCAAGGCGTTTCTCCTTGAATTTTTTTAAAAAATCCTGGATTTGCAAAGCCGCTTTAATCATGTCACTGGGGCGCTCGTTGCGGTCAGAAAGGCCGCTGGCACAGATATAGGCATCGCCCACGGTTTTGATTTTTTCGATGCGGTTTCGCCCGATGAGGTCGTCAAAGCGGGAGAAACAATAGTCCAGTTCGGCGACGAGTTCTTCTGGTTGCAGGCGCTCGGCGGTTTTGGTAAAACCGACAAAATCGATGAACATCACCGTAGCGTGTTCGTAGCGCCGGGCTGCCACTTTGTTGCGCACAGTAAGTTCGGCGGCAACGGCAGGTGGCAGGATATTGAGCAGGAGTTGTTCGCTGCGGCGGCGTTTTTCTTCAATCATGGCATTTTTTTCGGCCATTTCGCCTCGTGTGCGCCGGTTGGCGCGTTGCCGTAGGTAATACAGCACCGTCAAAATGATGCCCAGCACTGCCAGCAGGGCCATGCCCAACCCGTTTTCCCGTTTTTTTTGCGCTTCCAGGGCTGCCTGTGCGGCTTCGTACTTTTTGCGCTGTTCTTCGGCATAGAGCCTGGATTTTTCCTGCAACAAGGCGGTGCGTTGCCGGCTCCAGTCGTAAGCCGCTTTGAAATTACCTTGTTTTGCACTGAGTGTCTGTAGTTTTTCGCCCGCTTGCAATTGCATATCCGGCAGTGCGGCCGTAGTCGCTGCGCGGTACGTTTGCTCGTAGAGGGCCAATGCTTCGGCCGGCCGGACCTGGCGTTCGGCGATATCGGCGCTGATCCAGGCAGACTCCGCTTCCCTGCGTTTGTCGTTCAGGGTTGTTGCCAACTGAAGCGATTGTTTGGCATAAGCCGCCGCGCGTTTGGTATCGGTGATCAGCCAGTTTTTGGAAAGCCGGTATGTAAGCTCCCAGCGCTGGTCGTTCGCAGTAGCCTGCTGCAATTGCACTTCCATCTCGGCAACAGACTGCGCCGACAGGGTTGCCGCACTGAAAAACGCCAGAATGACTATGATGCGATGGAGCATGGAACGGGAGGTTGGTGAGGTGTTGAAAAGGTTGAGTGGTTGAGGGTTGAGATGTTGAGGGTGGTAACTCAGGCTGGTAATGTCAAGATTTATCACCCTCAACATCTCAACCCTCAACATCTCAACCTTATTAGTCACAAATAAAACGAAAAGACAGTCGATTTCGTAATTTGATTGCACGGAAAATAGAAAGGCGCTATCCGGCTGTTCCGGGTTGCATTGTCCAATTCCGAACAGAGCCGTTCAGAATCGCACTTTTCAGGCGTCGAACAAGGTTGATTCAGGTTTATCGAAGTTGATTTTTGAATCTTCAGAAAGGCCAAAATATCCCTTTTGAGCGACTATTTTCCACATTTATAAGCCGGGATCGACTTCCGGTGTCAAACGTTTAAAATACTGGCACGGAGATCGCGGAGTGTTTTTTGAACGGCACACTGCTCGTTTCCCGGAACAAAATTCTCTCAAATACAACACTTTTATATGGCATACATTGCAGTTCCTATTCCGTCCCTGCCAGGTAAACAAGACATCGAAATAGAGGTTACCATCAATGGCTTAAAACAGCAGTTGCACTACCGCGTAGAATTGTTTTACTGGGAAGATTGTGCTTACCCGCTTATCGACCGCGCCGAATGTATCCGCCAGATGCTGTCCCGCTATGATGAGGACTGGACCTTGTATTATATCGGCTCGCCGACCGATGAGTTTGTGCCCATTACTTTTGTCAAAAAAGGCGATATCGCCTTGCAACGGAAAATGATGCTGGGGCAGGCGGTGTAGAGAGTGATGAGTTAGGAGTGATGAGTTATGAGTTTTTGGAACATTTTTCCTGGCATTCTTTGATTTCTTAGGCCAAGAAAAATGTTCCAAAAACTCATAACTCATCACTCCTAACTCATCACTCAGTTTAGTTTTTCTGCTGCAGTGCTTTCTGCATCGGGTTGCCTTTGTTGTTTGTGCCCCTGTTTGCTCTGCGGCCTTTGAATAATTCAAATCGGCTGGGCTGCACGGTACTCGGCCAGATCTGGTTGCGTTCGTCGATATCTGCCGTTTCTTTGAACGGATCGACCTGAATAGAGGCGACTTCTTTGTTTTTGACAAAGGTTTTGGCCACTTTCGATTCGTTTTTGCGCCAGATATAAGCGCTGATGTATTCCATTTCGCTGCTGCCGTCTTTGTAATTCCACTGTAGAATGATGGGCATCACGAGCCCGCCTTTGTTGCTCAGTGTCAGTTCGTAGTAAAATTTTCCGGCGAATTTGGCCGCCTCCGCTTCGGATACTTTGTCCAGTTTGCGGCCACCGCCGCGCCCAGTTGGTGCCGGTTCACCGGGCGGCACAGTCCTTTTTTCAGGTTTATAATAGTAGTAAAAATCGCGCAGTGTGGTATCCTGATCCACCAGAAAGTGCATGCCGCTTTCCCGGTTGCGGGTTTGGTAGAGGCCCTCTGCGGGAATGGTGCGCTCCGGCAGGTCATCGCCAAACGGGTTCTCGGCGGCCTTGGCGACCAGTTCGGTGGCGCCTTCCGAGCCTACGGTAAATGCCCGGACACTGTCCAGGGAAATATCCACCGGTTGAATATCGTAGAACCAGCCGCGCCAGAACCAGTCGAGATCGACGCCGGAAGCATCCTCCATGGTGCGGAAGAAGTCGGCCGGTGCAGGGTGTTTAAATGCCCAGCGCCGCGCGTATTCCTTGAACGCATAGTCGAATAGTTCGCGACCCATGACCGTTTCGCGCAGGATATTGAGTGCGGCGGCGGGTTTGGCGTAGGCGTTGCTGCCAAACTGGACGATATTTTCGCTGTTGGTCATGATCGGCTCCAGTTGACTGGCGGGCATGCTCATGTAGTCGATGATTTTATGTGCCGGGCCACGCGACGAGGGGTAATTGTTGTCAAATGCCTGTTCCGTCAAAAACTGCACAAAGGTATTGAGCCCTTCATCCATCCACGACCACTGCCGCTCGTCGCTGTTGATGATCATGGGAAAAAAATTATGCCCTACTTCGTGGATCACGACGGAGATCATGCCGTGTTTGGTACGGGCGCTGTAGGTGCCGTCGGGTTCGGTGCGCCCGTAGTTGAACGCAATCATGGGGTACTCCATGCCGCTGCTCGCTTCCACGCTGATGGCAGTCGGATAAGGGTAAGGTATCGTATATTTGGAATACGTGCGCAGGGTGTGCGCCACTACCTTGGTAGAGTAACGGCTGTACAGGGAATAGGCTTCTTTCGGGTAAAAACTCATGCACATCACGTCTTTGCCCTCGACGGGTTGCGACATGGCGTCCCAGACGAACTTGCGGGAGCTGCCCCAGGCAAAGTCGCGCACATTTTCAGCCTGAAATTTCCAGGTCACATACCGGTCCTGTTCTGGCTTGAGTTCCCGCGCTTTGGCTTCCTCTAGGGTAACCACTTCCACTGGCGTATCCGAATGCTGGGCTGTTTTCCAGCGGCTGAACTGGGCGGGCGTCAGCACTTCCGACAGATTCTGACAGGTACCCGTAGATGCAATAACATGGTCGGCAGGCACCTGCATCTGGACGGAAAAATTGCCAAAAACAAGCGCGAATTCGCCTCTTCCGGTAAACTGTTTGTTGTTCCAGCCCTGGTAATCGCTGTACACGCACATGCGCGGATACCATTGTGAAATGGTAAACACACAGTTGCCGTCGCCCTCAAACAGTTCGTAGCCGCCGCGGCCGCCCACTTTCAGGCGGGGCACGATTTTGTAGTTCCATTTTATTTTGAACACGTATTTCTGTTTCGGCTGCAGCGGTTTCGGCAGGTCGACGCGCATCATAGTATTGTTGACGGTATACGGCAGGGCTTTGCCCGCAGCGTCGGTCACACTTTCGATATGGACGCCGTATTCCGCCAGGTTGTTGCGGAAATCGAGCCGCTCCAACTGGAAATCGGTCAGGGGCGTTTCCAGCGGGCTTTCGTTAAAATTGTTGCTTTCCGTGCCGGGTTTGTGCTCGTTTTCATCCAGTTGCAACCATAAATACGTCAACACATCCGGCGAATTATTGAAATAGGTAATGGTTTCCTGTCCGTGCAGGCGCAGGTCTTTTTCATCCAGGCGGGCGCTGATCTGATAATCGGCCCGTTGCTGCCAGTACTCGTGCCCTGGCGCGCCGGAAGCGGTGCGGTACCCGTTGGCATCGGGCAGGGTGGCGCCCAGTTGTTCAAATTTATTGCCGTGGTTGGAGGCGGGGTTGTTTTGAATGTTTTGTGCAAAACCAGCGGTTACACAAAAAAACACAAGCAAGAGGGTGGCGGTACGCATGTTTAATATGAATTGATGTAAAATAAAAGGGCAAAAGACAAGGTGCAAAAGGCAAACTTACCGAGTGGCCATTTTTGCCTTTTGCTATTTGCCGCTTGCCTTTTTATAACGGCACTCGTTCCAGCATCATCATCAAAGCGATGCCGAATACGGCCGAAGAAAGAAAGAAATTTTTGTCTCTTTCCGAAATATGGATCAGTGACGTTGCCAGCGCCGACAACAGCAGGACAACTGCCACGATCAGCAATTGGCCCGCTTCCAGTCCAATATTAAAGGCAAACAAGGGCGGCACGATGTTTTCTTCCGTTCCCAGCAGCGATTTGAGCAAAAAAGAAAAACCCATGCCATGGATCAATCCAAAAAAAAGCGCAGCCAGGTAACGCATCCGAAATCCCCGTTTCGAGGTTTTTTTTAGCTCTGCCAGGTTCATGGCACAGGTCAGCACAATGGTTATGGGAATCAAAAATTCGACGACAGCGCTTTTTACCTTTATCATATCGAGCACGCTCAATGCCAGCGTAAGGCTGTGCCCAACGGTAAATGCCGTAACCAGTACGAGCAGTTGTCTCCATGCGCGCAGTCCGTACACCCCGCACAGCGCCAGCAGGAAAAGAATGTGGTCGTATCCTTTCCAGTCGGCAATATGTTCGAGTCCGGTTGAAAACCAAAGGTAGAAATCGCTCAAGGCTGCTTATTTTTGCATTGATATGCAAATACACCACCTTTTTCAGGGTTTTCGCTACACCTGGGCGCTTTTTTTCTTGCTCTTTTTAGGCAGTTCATCTAAAACCGCCCATCCTTACTTTGTCAGCGTTACGGAAATCCGCTCCGATTCGAAGCAACAAACCCTGAATATCAGTTGTCGCATGTTTACGGACGACCTGCAGGACGCCCTGTATAAAAAGTACCAGTTTAAGACAGAATTGAGTAAAAAAGACGAGCAGGCAGATGCTTTTTTGCAGCGCTACATCACAGAGCGGCTGCAAATACAAGTGGCCGGAAAACCGGTAACCTTTCAACTGATCGGCTATGAAATAGAAGAAGAGGCCACCTGGTGTTACCTGGAAGCGGCCTCTTTTCCCGGGACAGGCCCGGTCGAAATTCACAATCGCCTGTTGTATGATTACCTGCCGGAACAAACCAACCTGGTTCATTATTACCGCGACGGACAGCGAAGCAGTTATAAGTTAGTGAATCCGGATGCGACAGCAAAAATGTGACTGGTGAGCGTAATATTTTTCATGCACCACGCATCACTCAATCCACCCACTTTTTCTTATCCGCCAGCGCGCCCAGTTGTTCCCAACTCAGGATCACTTCCGTCGGCCCGACCGCATAGGGCGCCACTTCATAAGCATTGTAGTAAAAAATGATACCCTGTGGCAGCACGGCGGTATTGGCCGGCATAGGCAGTTGTTGTAAATCCGGGTACAGCAGTTCGCTGATTTTATCTTCCGGTTTCATGCCTTTTGCCTGTTTGTATCCTGTTTCCAGCATGGGGCGTACGGCATTGGTGTCTGCTACCAGGGCATTGATAGTCAATACTTTACCGCTATCCAGCAGGTTGTAGGACACGATCGTGGTAAAAGGGTTGGGGTGTGCGCCGCCGGTGAAGGAATAGCCGTCGAGGTGTACGGTGGCCACTTTGGTATTCAGCAGCAGGGATGTACCGTTGATTTCCATACTGTAGCCCATCGGGTAGTCGGGGTTATCGGTGTGCATCTGTTTGAAGGTTTCCACAAATTGTGTAGCCGCAGAATCCATAGCCACAGGGAATGGCAACGATTCGTTGGCGCCGACGGTACTGAGGATAAAACTCTGCACGGAGTGGTTCACCGCCTTGGTGGTAACCGAGTCGCCACCGCTCAATTCCGGCATGCTAACATTAAAAGTAGCGCACAACCCTTCGGAAATGCAGAATTTTTTGTTGAAAGTCCTGGTTTCCGCTTTGAGCGGCGCCGGGGGCGAGGCAGGTTTAGATTCTTTTAAATTACAGGCAAAAAGACACAGGGCCAGGCACAAAAAGAGGCCGTTGAACAATTGATTTCTCATAAAAACTGGCGAAATGCCGGTATAAGTTTGATGTACAGAAAGTTAGGTTAATGAGGATTTGAGGGCACTATGTGGGGTCATAAAATTTTTCCATCGTCGACTGTTTTTCAAACATCTCCGCATAATATCCGCCGCGGCTCAACAATTCCTCATGGGTACCTTCTTCTGCAACGCCGCCGTCATCGAGCACGATAATTTTATCGAATTCCAGCATGCCGTAGATGCGGTGGGTAATAATAATAGCCGTTTTGTCGGACAGGGTATTGTCCATGTACCCCAGAATCTGGCTTTCCGTATTGGTATCCACTGCGGAAAGACAGTCGTCGAGGATGACGATATCCGGTTTTTTGGCAAAAGCGCGGGCAATACTCACCCGTTGTTTCTGGCCGCCGGAGAGGGTCACGCCGCGTTCGCCGACTACCGTGTCATATTGGTTGGGCAGGCCCATGATTTCCTCGTGCACGGCTGCACTTTTGGCAAAAAACTCGGCATCCTCCCGGCTTATGCCGTCTTTCCCAAATGAGATATTGTTCAAAACGGTATCCGAGAAAAGGAAAACATCCTGCGGTACATATCCGATGCTGCGGCGCAGGTGGAATAAATCATGCATTTTAATATCCACGCCATCGATCAGAATGCGCCCGCCGCTGACATCGTACATGCGGACCAGCAAATCGGCGATGGAAGTTTTGCCGCTGCCCGTGCGGCCTACAATGGCCAGTTTTTGCCCCGGCAGCACCTCGAAGGATACATTTTGCAGCGCCTGAATACCCGTATCCGGATAAACAAAAGACACCTGTTCGAATTGTATGTGGCCTTTCAGGGCCGGTATCGGCTCGTTGGCGGCCCTTGGCGGAGCGTTGTTGATGATGGCCGGTTGTGTTTTCAAAAACTCGTTGATGCGTTTTTGGGAAGCGGCAGACTG
>JADLCC010000542.1 GCA_020847425.1 Saprospiraceae bacterium | reverse complement strand
GGTTTGAATTGTGTGCCATTGCTTTCGCTGTACCAAAGGCCACCGGAGGCGTAGGCAACATACATCCTGGAAGGATTGTCGGGATCCAGGTCGACATCGGTTACGCGGCAGGAAAAGACGGAAGGCCCGATACTTTCAGGTTTTAATACGGAGAGCAGCGAGTTTTTTTCAATCGTTTTTCGCTGTTCAAAACCTTGCATCCGAAGGTCGGAAGCCGTAGGGCCTGGCTGGGCAAATAAATTGGCATAAACAAAAAACAAACAGCAGTTCAGGAACTGGTATATCCGTTTTGAACTGTAACAGGGTGGCTGTTGACGTCTTTTCATATAGGTGTATTTGGAGGCAAGGTAAGGACAATATGCAGCGTTCAAAACATGAGTCATCCCGGATTTTGCCTGAAAACGACCTCGGAGAGGTCAAATGTTTGTAGAAATCAAGACGTAAAGGTGTTTACCGACCTCGGAGAGGTCGAACATATTCACAAGGATTTCAAAACGATTGCGAACGTTCGACCTCCCCGAGGTCGGATCATTCGTGGAATCAATTGATCTACGAACATTTGACTTCTCCGAAGTCATTTTTGCCAATCTTCAAAATTCGGAGCTACTCAAATTTATTAAAAAACTGGTCTGAAGCATCGGAATTTGAAGCATTTACTACGCACTAAAATTCCGGTCTCCCTTTTTGTAGTCAATTGTGGTATAACGACCCGGGAATTCGACATAGCGCAGGGCTTGTGTATAGCCTATTTCTGAAGTAAAGTATCCCAATATTGCCAGGTCTTTGATGACCCGGAAGTAATGCGAAGGATCTTCTCTCTTCTTTTTGCCTTTCTGAAATGCTTTTTGTTCCGTATCCAGTTCTGTCAGCAAATCGCTCCGCAATTTGGCTGTACTTTTCATAAACGGTTTTCCGTACCGCTTGACACTTTCGGCTTCCAGTTGGGCAAGGCCATCCATAAAACGTTTTTGGTCATCCGGCTCGTAGCAATCACTGACGATGACTGCCATAAACTGGCCTACCTTGGCCGCTTTGGCCCCTGGAATATCAGTAGCAGGAATGATGGTTTCCGCTATTTCATTGAGCAATTTTACCTGTTTTTTACTGAAAAGTCCGATGCCTTTTGCATCATCGGGCAGGTTGTCTAATTGGTCCCAGTCTAAGTTTTTAGCCAGGATGCTATCGGCGCCGAGCAGGGTACCCCCAAACAAAAGGGCACTGCGCTGGAGAAGTTCGCGTCGGTTCATATTGTTGTTGTAAATAATTGAATGAGTGTGTGTTGTGCTTACAGGTTGCCTTTTTTCAACTCGCTTACCGCATAGTCAGCCGCACGGGCTGTAAGGGCCATAAAAGTTAAGGAAGGATTGACGCAGGCGATGGAGGTCATGCAGGAGCCGTCGGTCACGAATACGTTGGGCACATCGTGCATTTGGTTCCATTTGTTCAGGACGGAAGTTTTTGGGTCATTGCCCATCCGTGCGGTACCCATTTCATGGATCGCCATGCCTGGGAAAGAACCGTTATCATAACTTCTCACTTCTTTCACGCCTGCTGCTTCGAGCATTTCAGCGGCATCCGCCATCATGTCCTTGCGCATTTTGAACTCATTTTCCTTCAGTTCGCAGTCGATAGACAGGACGTATTGTCCCCATTTATCTTTTTTGGTTTTGTCGAGTGTAACCTTGTTGTCGTGGTAGGGCAACATTTCGCCAAAACCACCCATTCCGATACTCCACTGGCCCGGTTCGAGCAATTCTGCTTTCAAGTTGGCGCCAATGCTGAGTTCAGCCACATCACGGCTCCAGTTTTCGCGGTTTGCACCACCTTGGTACCCGAATCCGCGGATGTAATCGCGTTTGTCGCCAAAAAGATTGCGGTAGCGCGGCACGTAAATACCATTTGCCCGGCGTCCGTAAGGGATTTTGTCTTCAAATCCGGCGACTTTACCACCTGCGCCGCAACGGAAATGGTGGTCCATCAGGTTGTGCCCCAACTCTCCGCTGGTATTGCCCAGTCCGTCGGGCAGGCCGCCCATTTCAATGGAGTTCAGCAACAATTGTGTAGAACCCAGCGTAGAACCGCAAACGAATATGATTTTTGCTTCATATTCAATGTTTTCCATTGTTTCCGCATCGATCACGAGTACACCTTTGGCGCGTTTTTTATCCTTGTCGTACAAAATCTGATTGACAATGGAGAATGGGCGAAGGGTGAGATTGCCCGTTGCAACAGCGGCGGGTAAAGTAGCGGACTGCGTACTGAAATAGGCGCCGAATGGACAACCCCGGCTGCACAGATTGCGGTACTGGCAACTGCCGCGGCCATTGATCGGCTCAGTGAGGTTGGCCACCCGGCCGATAATCATGCGGCGGTGTTCCCATTTGGCTTTGATCCGGGCCGCCACGTCTTTTTCAACGATATTCAACTCCATAGGCGGCAAAAACTTGCCGTCCGGTAGTTGTGGCAATCCTTCCAGAGAGCCGCTGATACCTGCAAAAGTCTCTGCATAGTCGTACCAGGGGGCTATGTCTTTGTACCGGATAGGCCAGTCGATGGCAATGCCGTCTTTCAGATTGGCTTCAAAATCGAAATCGCTCAAACGGTAACTCTGCCGGCCCCACATCAGGGATTTGCCGCCGACATGGAAGCCGCGGTACCAGTCGAAACGTTTTACTTCTGTGTAAGGACATTCCTTGTCATTCACCCACCAATCGGGTGTAAATTCAGTGTATGGATAGTCCCGTTTCTGCACCGGGTGGCTGGCTTTCATTTCATTAGTGATCCGGCCCCGGTGTGGGAATTCCC